>NZ_BAAANN010000012.1:0-242280 GCF_039529815.1 Amycolatopsis minnesotensis
GACGAGCCAAACGCCTGGTCACCGAAGCGATCCGATACATGCTCGCCATCCGCGATCGCGGATGCGCCTTCCCCGGATGCACCCGCAAACCGAGACATTGCGAAGCGCACCACGTGCTGCCGTGGCACGCGGGCGGCAAGACGGACCTGGGTAACCTCGTGCTGCTATGCGGCTACCACCACCGCCTGCTACACAACAGCGACTGGACACTCCGCATGGTCAACGGCATGCCAGAGTTCACCCCACCAGCATTCCTCGACCCCTGGCGAAAACCCAGAACCAACACTATCCACACCGCCCAACCCCGCGCCGCCTAACCCGGAACCCCGCCACACCAGCGGGACCCCCGGCAGCACTCGTGGACGGTTTACCGACAGGGGCCAGCACCACCCGCCCCTGTCGGGAAGACTTACTCGCCCGCCCCACCACCACCGCGCGCGGCCCGGCGAGCAATCCATTGCGTCCACAATGGATCACCAACTCCTGCCGCCACACAATTCCGACCTCGCCCTCGGCCCCCCAGTCTGGGGGCTACCGGGCTCTGCCCGCCTACCGATGTCAGCCGGGTACGGCAGCCACGGCGGCCACCTTGTCCGGTCCCTGGGGAACTGACGCTGGTGACCCACGACGCGACCCGCGCCGACGAGCGGCAGTTTCCCACGGCGCGCCACAGGCGTGCCTGAAACCCTCACCGCGCCCACCAAACACGCGAACCAAGACAAGCCGCTCCCGGATAAGGGACCGCCATGAGCCAAGCCCCAGCTACAACTGGATGATCTGTGTCGCGCCCAGGGTGCCCGCCACCTTCACCTCGACCGTGCGGCGGCGAACCGTGACCCGGATCGTGTCCTGCTGCTGCGTCGGGTCCGAAACCGCCAGGCGACAACCGGCCCGTGAGCGTCCTAACGCGACAGAAGCGGGCGCGGAGACCGAAAGCTCGTCCACAGCGCCTGCGGCGAAGAAGTTGGCGAGCAGGGTGTTGTCCCACAGGCGAACTGCTTGCGCGGTCGGCGTGTTGGAGCGGACCCGCCATGCGCCGGCCGAGGCGATGGTGCCGACCGGTGAAGCCGAAGGCAGTACCGCGTAGGCGTACTTCGCGTTCGTGGGAGCGGCGCCGTGGTCGATCACGATCTTCTGGTAGCGGCGGGTG
Source organism: Amycolatopsis minnesotensis (assembly GCF_039529815.1). Classification (NCBI taxonomy): domain Bacteria; kingdom Bacillati; phylum Actinomycetota; class Actinomycetes; order Pseudonocardiales; family Pseudonocardiaceae; genus Amycolatopsis; species Amycolatopsis minnesotensis. Next base: position 1,151 of record NZ_BAAANN010000012.1, read on the forward strand.
TACGGAGTTGTGGTGCCGCCGGTGTTGGCGCCCGTGTCGACGTCGTGCCAGCTGCCGGTGCGGTCTTCGCGCAGCAGGGAGACCTCGGCGTCGTCGAGCAGCACGTATCCGGCCACGTCGTCGAGGTGCAGCCAGCGGGGATGGCGGAGGGTCGACGTCTTGCCTAGGCGGGTGTCGACCGGCCGGCCGTCGACGAGGAGCGAGCCGCCGTCGATGCTGCGGTTTTCCACGGTGGTGCGGACCTTCGCGCCGGAGGCGTCCATGATCCCGGCGCCGAGGCAGACGATGCCGGACGGGGTGAAGAACCACGACTTCTTGGCCGAGAGCGTGCCGTCCTGTGAGACGAAATCGAGCGCGTAGGTGCCGTGTTCGTCATCGAGCCGGACGCCGCCGGAATGCGCCTTCGAGGTCACCGGAACCTGTTCCAGCTTGGGCGGGTCCGAGTCCTTCTCGGTGGTGCCGGGGATCAGCTTCGCGTCCACCGTCGGCCAGTACGCGTCGCTGTAGTGGCCTTCGGCGCGGGGCAGGAACACGTACAGCGCGCCGTCGCCGGTGTACCAGCCGTGCAAATTCATACTGTTGACCGACTCGTACCGGCAGATCCGGGTGGAACTCACGCCGAGGGACGCCGACCAGTCCCGCGTCACGTGGACCATGCGGTCCTCCTGCGCGAAGATCCGGTGCCGGGACACCAGCGGCGGACGCTTCGGCCGGGTCGCCAGCAGTTCCTGCGCGTACTCGACCTCGGGTACGCCGACCGGTTGCAGGCCGCCCGAAAACCGCTGCACGTCACGGACATCGAGGAACGGCGCCCACTTGCCGCGGTCGATCCAGTCCGCGGCCAGCCCGGCGAGCCGCGACCTCGCTGGATCGGGTGCGGTGCGTGCCAGCAGCACTGCGGCGGCGGTGAGCTGGTGACCCGCGTCGTGGCCGGTCTCTCCCTGCCGCGACAGCATGCGGCCGCGCGCTGGTTCCATCAGGCAGCCCGAGAACATGAACGGCGCGCAGGCGTCGGGCAACACGTCGTAGATCTGCTGCCGCACCGGCGGCGGAAGCTCCCACGCCGTGCCCGAAGTGATCTCCAGCAGGCTCGCCACCGCCTGCAACAGCACGAGCGCGTAGTGCCCCGGATAGGGCACCACGTCGTGCTGGAGGAACGAGCCGTCGGTATGGAAGCCATCACCGTGGGTCACCCGCTCGACCAGGCTCGCCGCACCGCCGCCCGCCACGTCGGTCACCGCGTCGATCCCGACCTGGACGCGCTTCCCGTCGCCGAGCAACGCACCCGACACCACGGCGATCAGGGCCTTGTCCGCCCGGTTCGCACCCGTTTCGACCACGCTCGTGTTGTTCGTCCTGACGTTCGGGTCCGCCACGAACCGCAGCACCGGGCGCAGGTGGCGTTCCCGGTCCGCCGCGGGCAACTCGTCGCCGAGTGCCAGCAGGATCTGCAGCACCCAGTACGGCACGCCGATCTCGTACACGTACCAGTTGCCTTTTTCGGCGGTGTTTTCGTTGTACTGCAAGCGGTACAGGGTGTCCAAAGCGGACCGGATGCGCTCCGCCCGGCCCGGTTTCCCCGACAGCGCCGAGCCGGGTGTCGCCCAGTCGACGGCGATCGTGCGCAGCCGGTAGTACATCTTCGGGAAGTAGTCGCTGCCCTGCTGCACCGGAAGGTCCGCCCACAGCTGGTCCGCACCGCCGTTCATCGAGGCGTCGTACCCGGTGGCCACCTCGTCGAGTGCCCGCACCGCCTGGTCGCGCTCCTCGGACCGGCGACCGGTGCCGATCTGCAGCGCGCGGTAACCGGAAACGATCTTCGCGAAGTCCTCGGGCGGCGAGGTGACCGCGAACGCCGTCGCGGATCCGGTGGTGACGGCGATCGAGGCCGCGGCCGCCGCGCTTCCGCGCAGCATCGCCCTGCGGCTCAACGGCATTGTCGTTCCTCTCGGCAGGGAAAGGGAATGGCGGCGGCGGAAGCGAGGGTGCGGGCGGGGTGGCCCCCGCCCGCACGCGGTCAGCTCAGGGCGGCCGAACCGTCGGTGCGGCGGGGCAGCTGCCACGGGTTGCCCTCCCGCAACGCGGGCGGCAGCAAGGCGTCGGGGAAGCCTTGCCAGGCAACGGGGCGCAGGAACCGTTCGATCGCCGCGGTGCCCACCGAGGTGGTGGTCGGCGCGGTCGTCGCGGGGTACGGCCCGCCGTGCTGCTGCGCCCAGCTCACCGTCACCCCGGTGGGCCAGTCGTTCCACAGCAGCCGCCCGGCCAGCCTCGTCAGCGCGGGCAGCAGCGGCCGGACGTAGTCCACATCGGACTCCTCGCCCTGCACCGTCGCGGTCAGCCCCGGTTCGAGATCGCCGAGCAGTGCGAGCAACTCGGCCGAGTCCGCGTAGGTGACGATGAGGGAAGCAGGCCCGAAGCACTCCGACCGCGCCGTCTCACCGCCCTCGACGAACGCCTTCGCGGTGGTGGACAGCAGGGTTGCGGCGACGCCGGGGCCGTCCGATTCCGGTGAGGCGAGCACCGAAACACCGGGCAGTGCCCGCAGTTTCCCCAACCCGGACGCGAACCCGTTCGCGATGCGCTCGTTCAGCATCGGCTGTGCCGAGGTGGCTCCGACGGCTTCGCGCAGCACGTCATCGAGACCGTGTCCCTCCGGCAGGAACAGCAGCCCCGGCTTGGTGCAGAACTGGCCCGCACCGAGGGTGAACGAACCGACGTACCCCTTGGCGATCTGCTCCCCACGCGCCGCGACCGCACCCGGCGTCACGACCACCGGGTTGACGCTGCCGAGTTCGCCGTAGAACGGGATCGGGTTCGGCCGTGCCGCGGCGATGTCGAACAGCGCGCGCCCGCCGGGAACCGACCCGGTGAACGCGGCGGCCTGGATGCGCGGGTCCGTCAGCACGGTGACCCCGGCCTCGACACCGTGCACCACCTCGAACACGCCCTCGGGCGCACCCGCCTTCACCAGCGCGTCACGCAGCAGTTCACCGGTGCGCGTGGACAGTCCGGGATGCCCCGGGTGCGCCTTCAGCACCACCGGGCAGCCCGCGGCCAGCGCCGACGCGGTGTCCCCACCGGCGACGCTGAACGCGAACGGGAAGTTGCTCGCCGCGAACACCACGGTCGGCCCGATCGGCACGTTCGCGCGGCGGATGTCGGGCCTCGGGCCCATCGGCCACGCCGGGTCGGCGTGATCGACGGCGGCCCCGAGGAACGCGCCGTCCCGCAGCACCTCGCCGAACAGGCGTAGCTGGAACGTCGTCCGCGCCAGCTCGCCCTTCAGCCTCGGCGCCGCGGGCAGGTGGGTCTCCGCCGCCGCGAGCGGGATCAGCTCTTCGGCGGCCGCGTCCAGCGCGTCGGCACCCGCGGCGAGCCAGGCCGCGCGCTCGGGCGGTGTGCTCTCGGCCAGTGCGCCCGCCGCGGTCACCGCGGCGGCGACGATCCGGTCCAGCTCGTTCGCCCTTGTCTCCTCAGTCATCGAAATCCCCTTGCTAGACAACAGCTCGTGCACCACCGATGGCGGCGTGCAGGTCGGCACGACGGCCAGGTCCCGCGAGTCCGAGATGGTACAGGTGCAGTTCGGCGGCACCCGCGTTGCCGAGTTCGCCAACGTAGGACTCGATATCGGGAACCGGGTTCGCGCCCACCACCGTGACATAGCTCCCGATGTCCACAGTGGAGGGAAGTGAGGTACGCGCCGCCGAGACCGCATCGAGGCTTTCCATACCGGGAACCCAGTTCTGCAGCACCACGGCATCGACGTCCTCGGCGGCGGACGGAGTGAGACCGGGCAGTGCGCCGGTGACCCACGGGTCCACCGCGCCGTGCAGCACGATCCGCCTGCCACCACCGATCGCGGCCAGCACCTCGCGGCGGAGGTCGTCGGTGGAGCGCTGCCGGGCGGACAGCAGCCCATCCCGGAGCCCGCCCGGCAGCTTGTCTTCGGTGACGGCGAGATCGCCGGTCTCGATCAGCCGACGCACTTCGGCCCGCAGTTTCCGCTCGACCTCGTCCGGTTCCAGACCGGCCGTCGCCCACCGGCCACGGCACGCCGCGCAGCAGCACACCGAAAGCAGCCGGGAGGTCGCCGGCGCCCACACGGCATCGGTCTTCTCGTGGTGGCACTGGTGCACCGCGCCGAGCTGGCCGCACGCCTCCAGGACCACCGTCGGCACGTCGAGGTCGGCGACGCATTCGGCGGCGAGCGTAGCCGCGTAGGTCCGCACTTCCTCCTGCGCCGGGCACAGCGCCCACGGGTAGCTCTCACCGAAGCAGTTGCGCACCGCGACGTCTGGGAACTCCTCGCCCAGCCTGGAGTTGTGCGTCAACACGAGCCAGGCCGCGGTCGAGATCCCCGCGTCGCGGAGCGCGGTCACGGCGTCGCCCGCGCTGTCCTCGCGGTCGGCCCAGTCCGGGACGCCCGGCCGCAGGCGCGCGCCGTCCCATACCTGTTCGCGCACCGGCCGGTAGAGCGCTGCGTGCCTGGCGAGCACCGCGGTGCGGTCCGGCGCGTACGGGGTCGCGGCCCTGGTCGTGTGGTACGAGACGGCCACCGCGACCTCGTCCACGCCGAGTTCGAGCGCGCGCTCGGTGAAGCCGGGGGCATCGAGAACGTCCCACGGATAGGCATATCCGGTCACCCGCATGCTCACCACCGCGCCGTGTTGGGTTCGAAGTCCGGTACGAACCGGCGCATGTAGGTCACGTCGTCCCGTTTGGTCTGTCCGCATCGGACATAGTCCTCGTGCGCCTTCGCCAGCGCGTCGCGGTCGAGCACGACCCCGAGACCGGGCCCGTCCGGTACCGCCACCGCGCCTTCCCGGAACTCCAGCGCACCCGGCTCGATCACGTCCGCGGCTTTCCACGGCCAGTGCGTGTCGCACGCGTAGGTCAGGTGCGGGGTCGCCGCGGCCACGTGCACCATCGCGGCCAGGCTGATCCCCAGGTGGCTGTTCGAGTGCATGGACAGCCCGACGCCGAACGTCTCACACGTCACCGAAAGCGCTTGCGTGTCACGGAGACCGCCCCAGAAGTGGTGGTCGGAGAGCACCACCCCGACCGCGCCGGCGCGGAACGCCGGTGCCACGTCGGCGAAGCGCACCACGCACATGTTGGTGGCCAACGGCATCGACGCGCGCTCGGCGACGCGTGCCATGCCTTCGATCCCCGGCGTCGGGTCTTCCAGGTATTCCAGCACGCCTTCGAGCTTTTCGGCGACGTCGAACGAGGTTTCCGGTGTCCACGCGGCGTTCGGGTCGATGCGCAGCGGATGCGAGCCGAACGCCTCCGCCAGCGCCAGCACGCCTTCGACCTCCTGCTGCGGCGGCAGCACGCCGCCCTTGAGCTTGATCGAGCCGAAGCCGTACTCGTCGACCATCCGGCGCGCTTCGCCCACCAGCGCCTCCGGGGTCAGCACCTCGCCCCACGAGTCCTCCGCCGCGCCGACGTGCGCGCCGTACTTGTAGAACAGGTATGCCGAGAAGTCGACAGCGTCCCTCGCCCGCCCGCCGAGCAGGTCCACCACCGGGCGCCCGAGGCACCGGCCCTGTGCGTCGAGTGCGGCGACCTCGAACAGCGAATAGACGCTGGCCAGGGTCTTGCTGACCGAGAACCCGCCGGTGAGGCCGTGCTCGTCGGCGAAGACGGCATCGCCGAGCGCGCGCGCCACGCGGCGGCGCAGTCCGGGGAGGTCGAACACGTCCAGGCCGGGCAGCGCGGGGATCACCTTGCGCACCTGGTCGAGGAACGCGAGGTCGCCATAGGACTCGCCGAGCCCGATGACCCCGTCCTCGCACACCATTTCCAGCACGCCCCGCAGCGCGAACGGTTCGTGCACGCCCATCGCGTTGAGCAGCGGTGGATCGCTGAACGCCACCGGCGTCAGCACGAGCTCGGTGATCTTCACTTGCCCTCACCCAGCCCGGCGAGAACCGACGCGCCGCGGTCGAGCAGCGCTTCGAGCCGGTTGAGCTGATCCACCGACGGTTCCGTCAGCGGCGGGCGCACGCCGCCGACCTTGTGCCCGCGCAGCCGCGCCGCCGCCTTCACCAGCGACACCGCGAAACCGGGTGTTTCGTCGCGTAGCTGCACCAGTGGCAGGTAGAACCCGTCCAGCAACGCGTCCAGCACCGCGTTGTCCCCTTCGGACAGTGCGCGGTGGAACCGGTGCGCGATCTCCGGCGCGAAGCAGTGCACCGCCGAGGAGTACCTGGCGACCCCGATCGACGCGTACGCCTTCGCCGACATCTCCGCGGTAGGCAACCCGTTGAAGAACAAGAAGTCCCTCGCCCTGCCGGACCCCTCGGCCCTGATCGCGGTGACGATCCTGGTCATCAGGTCGACGTCGCCGAACCCGTCCTTCAACCCGGCCACCGACGGGATCGTGAGCAGTTCCCGCGCCGCGTTCGCGGTGAACACCCCCGTCGAACGGTGGTAGACGATGACCGGGATGCCGCTGTCCCGCAAGGTGAACCGCACGTGGTCGACGAGACCGGACGGCGGCCCCGTCACCAGGTACGGCGGGAGCAGCAGCACTCCGTCCGCGCCACCGGCCTCGGCCGCCGCGACGCCGGCGCGCGCCGTCGCCGCGCCGCCACCGGCACCCACCCAGATCGGCACCCGCCCGTCGGCGACCTCCTTCGCCGTGCGCAGCAGCGCGGCGAGTTCGTCCGGCGAGAGCGAGCTGAACTCCCCCGTGCCGCACGCCACGAACAACGCGCCGGCGCCCGCGTCCACATGAGACTCGACATGGTGCGCGAACGCGTCGAGGTTCAGCTCGAGATCGTCGGTGAACGGGGTGAGCGGGAAGGCGAGCAGGCCATCCAGCTCGATCTTGGGCTGGCTCATGTATTCAGCTCTTTCGTCCTCGTCGGTGCACGACCTGGTGCGGGTCGCGTTTCATGCACGCACCGCCTCGCCCTCTTCGGGCGCCTGAGCCGGTGCGGAACTTTCGCTGTTGACGGCCTCGATGATCCGGTCGGTGGTCTCCGCGCGTTCCGGGGCCGCCCAGCCGAGACCGGCGTACAGCACGAGCGAAACCAGGATCGGCGTCGCGATCAGCGTCGTCTGGTTCGCGTCGAACACGTAGTAGACCAACGCGTACGCGAGCAACCCGCCGGCCCAGGAAACCAGCGCGGCACGGGACCCGCAGCGGCGGAACCACGGCAGCATGCCGAGCAGCAGCGGGATCGAGATCGGGCCCATCAGCGCGGCGACCCAGTTGACGACGATCTGCAGCACGCCGCCGAGGCCCTCGGCCTGGGTCGCGACGAACATGGTGATCGCGACGAACACGACGGTGGTGACCCGCGCCGCGCGCAGCCCCTGCACCTCGGTGAAGGCGCGCGCCTTCCGCCACAGCACCGGCATCATGTCGCGCGTGATCACCGCGGAGATCGCGTTGGCGTCGGAGGAGACCATCGCCATGGTGTGCGAGAAGATGCCGGCCAGCACGAGGCCGACGAGCCCCGGCGGCAGGAACGTGGTGGTCATGATCGCGTACGAGTCGTTGGGGTTCTTCACACCGGGGATGAGCAGCGGCGCGGCGAACATCGGCAGCATCAGCACGATCGGCCAGAACAGGTACAACAGCGACGAAAGCCGTGCGCCGCGCCTGGCTTCCGCCGTGCTCGGCGCCGCCATGTAGCGCTGCGCCAGGTTCCACATACCGCCGTTGTACTCCAGCGTCTTCACCAGCACGTAGACCAGCAGGAAGATGGTGGTGTACTTGGCAGTCGCCGGGTTGAGGTGGTTCGAGGGCAGCTTGTCCCACATCGTCCAGAGCGCGGAGATCCCGCCGAGCTTGCCGAGCACCACCACGATCATGACGACCGCCGCGATGGCCTGGATGACGAACTGGCCGAAGTCGGTGAGCGCGTCCGCCCAGAGCCCGCCGACCGTGCAGTAGACCAGCGTGACGGTGCCGGTGATCAGGATGCCCCAGTTGTAGTCGACGCCCGCGAACACGTGCAGCAGCGTCGCGACGGCGTACCACTTGGCCGCGATGTCGAAGATCTTGAGCAGGCTGCCGCTCCACGCGAGCGCCTGCTGCGTCGGGACGTTGTACCGCTTGGCCAGGTACTCCAGCGGGGACGCGACGCCGAGCTTCGAGCGCAGCCGGTTCCAGCGGCCCGCGAAGAGCCAGCTGCCGATCCCGACACCGATGCCGATGCTGGCGAAGCCCCAGAAGTACACGGTGATGCCGTCGGTGTACGCCACTCCGGCGTACGCGACGAAGAGCACCGCGCTGTACCCGGACATGTGGTGCGAGATGCCGGCGAGCCACCACGGCATCTTGCCGCCTGCGGTGAAGAAGTCGCTGACGTTGTTGACGCGCCGGTGGGACCACACCCCGATGACGATCATCAGCAGGAAGTAACCGCACACCATCGTCCAGTCGAGTACGTGCACCGCGGGACCCCTTCCTTGTTCATATGTATGAACGGGATCTGTTATAGTGATTATGTTCGCCTACAAGAACGTTGTTCGGGGACGCTAATATGGCCCAAGTCACGTGTCAACGGCCGTTCGGCGCACCCGGGAGGCACGAGTCGGACACGAATTCAGCTGGAGGTACTCCGATGGCACAGGGCACTGAGACGGTCGCCGTGAGCGGCACCGAGCCCGCCGGTGTCAAGTCCGCCCGCCGCGCGATCGAGCTGCTCGAAACGTTCGCGGCCAACGACGTCTGGCTGTCGCTGTCCGATCTGCACGCGCGCACCGGTTTCCCGCGATCGAGCCTGCACGGCCTGCTGCGCACCCTGCACGAAGCGGGCTGGCTCGAGTCCGACAGCTCGACCACCAAGTACAAGCTCGGCGTGCGCGCGCTCATCTGCGGCACCGCCTACCTCGACCGCGACCCGATCGTCCCCTACGCCACCGAGGCGCTGGAGCAGGTGCGCGAGCAGACCGGGTTCACCGCGCACTACGCGCGGCGCAACGGCACCGAGGTGGTGTACCTGGAGACCCGCGAGTCCCGCCAGTCGACCCATCTCGTGTCCCGCGTCGGGCGCACGCTGCCCACGCACGCGACGGCGCTCGGCAAGGCGCTGCTCGCCGAGCTGACCCACGACGAGATCACCGCACTGCTGCCCGCCCCGCTGCCCGCGCTGACCCCGAACACCGTCACCGATCTCGGCGAGCTGCACGAGCAGTGCGCCGCGATCAGGGAGCGCGGGTTCGCGTCCGAAGTGGAGGAAGGCACCCCCGGTGTCCGGTGCGTGGCCGCGGTGATCCCCTACCGCATCCCCGGCACCGACGCGATGAGCTGCTCGATGCAGGCGGACCAGGTGAGCGACGCCGACGCGCTGCGCGTGGGCGAACTGCTCGCCGAGACCACCGCGGAACTCGGCCAGCGGCTGCGCCGCGCCGGGATCCGGTGACCCCCTTTCCCCGCCAGCACACCAGAAAGAGGACCCCATGGCAGACCAGCGCGTCCTGATCACCGGCGCGGCAGGCGTCGTCGGCACGCTGATGCGCCCCCGGTTGCGCCGCGACGGGCGAGTGCTCCGGCTGCTGGACGTGACCGCGCAGCCGCCAGCCGCCGGCGATGAGGCCGTCGAACTCGTCACCGCCTCGGTCACCGACGGCGACGCGATGGCGAAGGCGTGCGAGGGCGTCGACGCGCTCATCCACCTCGGCGGGCACAGCCGCGAAAACACTTGGGGGGCAACGCTCGACGTCAACATCAACGGCACGCAGATCGTGCTCGACGCGGCGCGCTCGGCCGGGATCAAGCGCGTGATCCTGGCCTCCAGCAACCATTCCGCCGGCTTCCGCACCGTCGACGAAGCGGGCGAGCACGGGCTGCCCGCCGACTCGACCCCGCGCCCGGACACGTACTACGGCGTCAGCAAGGCCGCCATCGAAGCGCTCGGCAGCCTGTACCACTCGCGGTTCGGCATGGACGTGATCGTGATCAGGATCGGCTCGTGCTTCGAAACCCCGCACAAGCTCGGCGTGCGCGGGCTGACCACGTGGCTCTCCCCCGACGACGGCGCGCGGCTGTTCGAAGCGTGCCTGAGCCACCCGTCACCGGGTTACCGGTTGATCTGGGGTGTCTCGGACAACACCCGCCGGATCTACTCACTCGCCGAAGCCGAGGCACTCGGGTACCGCTCGCTGGACAACGCCGAGAAGTACGCCGAAGAGCTGACCGCGCCCGCATCCCCGGCACCGGACGCGAAGTACGTCGGCGGCCCGTTCTGCAGCGCGCCACTCGGCTCGCCAAACCCGCTCTGAGCAAACCGTCCGATGTGGAGGGCCAAGACTCCACATCGGACGGTCGCGGTCAGCAGTTGCTCGGCGCGCGCTTCCCGGCCAGCCGGTCGTTCAGATAGGACAGTGCGCCGGGGATCCCGGTCACCGCGATCGACACGTGCTCACCGAGCAGGTAGCGCTGGTACTGCACCGGAACACCCTTGCCGCAGTAGTTCTTCACCAGCGCGTCCACCGGCGGGCTCGGCGTCAGCTCGTCGAGAATGCCCTGGTAGTAGTAGATCGGCGCGCCTGGCTTGCGCTGCCCCATGGTGACCTCCTTGATCACCTTCTTCACCGCGGGCACCTCCAGCAGCTCCGGCACGGTGACGTAGTCGCGCATGCGCTGGAACGCGTGCGACACCGAGAACTGCGCGATGCACCCCTTGCCGATCTGCTCGAAGGCGGCCTTGCCCTTGGCGTTGAGCAGGGTTTCGGTGTCGATCTCCGGGTACGCGCGCGACAACCCGACAGCGGCGCCGAAGTACACACCGGACAGCGCGGTGCCGTCGATCTTGCGCGCGACGTAGTCGAGGTCCGCCGGCACCCCGCCCGCGGCGACCCCGGCGAACTTCAGCTCCGGCGCATAGCTCGGCTGGAGCTCGTTCGCCCACGAACTGGCCAGCGCGCCACCCGAATAACCCCACAGCACGGTCGGCGTCTTCGGCCCTGCCAACCCGGCCGGTTCGAAGTTCTGCGCCGCGCGGATCCCGTCGAGCACGCCGTGCCCGGTGTTGATCGCCGCCGTCCACTGCGAGTCGGGGCCCTCGTAGTCGGCCGTCACGACGGTGTGCCCCGCCATCAGGAGCGGAGCGAACGCGGCCTGTTCGACCGCGGGGACGTTGAGCCCGGTGGCCATCGAGTACGACGGCGCGCAGTCGGTGCTCAGGCCGTCCTGCGCGGTCTGGTACGACACCAGCTTGCGCCCGCCGGCGGGCGGCGGGCCGAGCGGCTGGATGATCGTGGCCACGTCCGCGATCGGCTTTCCCTTGGTGTCAGTGGATTTGTACTTCACCTGCCAGGCACGGAACGGCAACGGGATGGTCAGCGCCCGCACCGTGCTCGGGCGCGCGTCGAGGATGGTGCCGGGCGGGACGTCCGGGAACGGGCTCGGCTGGGCGTAGAACGGATCGTCACGGGGGTTCGGGGGCAGTGGGTCCGCCGCGGCGGGCGTGGCGAGCCCCGTCGTGGCGAGCAGGCAGGCGAACAGTGCGGGAAGAACCGCTGATCGCCGTCGTTTCCGGGTGCGCCGCGCCGGTGCGGACATCGCAACCTCCAGCTCGATACCGAACGGTATTGGATACCCTTGGGTACCAGGTGGCCTGGATCACAGTCAAGGTTTCTCCCTCGAACGGTCGGCGGCGCTTTCCGTATCGGCATTCGCTCCGCACGGGGTAGCGTTTCGTGCCATGCCCGCTGACCGACGGCGCCCGACGAAGGCGCAGACCCGTCGCCAGATCCTGGACGCGGCGGCCGCCGTGTTCGCGGAACGCGGTATCGCCGCCACCTCGCTCAACGACATCGCGAGCACCGCGGGCCTGACCAAGGGCGCGGTGTATTCCAGCTTCGACAGCAAGGACGAACTGGTGCTCACCATCATGGAGGAGCACATCGTCGACCGGATGGCCCACGCCACCGCGGTGTTCGACGAGATCGCGGATCTCGGCGACGCCACCAGCGAAGCGGGCGCGCGGCTGCTGCACGGCATCAGCTCGGACTCGACGTGGCACCGGCTGCTGCTCGAATACTGGGGTCTCGCCATGCACGACCCCGAACTCCGCGACGGGCTCGCCGAACGGCGGAACGCGCTGCGCGAAGCCATTTCGAACGCCATCCGCCGCATCGCGGACCTTCGCGAGATCACCCTGCCGCTGCCGGCCGAACACCTCGCCGTCGCGATGCTCGCGCTGTCCAATGGCCTCGCCGTGGAACGCGGCATCGAACCCGGCGCCGTCCCGGACGGCCTGTTCGCCGAACTGCTCACCCTTCTCATCGGTGAACGGCCGTCGTGGGGCTAGCCTCGGCGAATGTCTCGGATCGGATTTGCCGGTATCGGCCGGATGGGGCTCCCGATGTGCGCGAACCTGGTCGGTGCCGGCTATGCGGTGACCGCCTTCGACGTACGAGCCGAACGGAAGGAGGCGGCGATCGGCTGCGGCGCCCGATGGTCCACGAATCCCCGTGCGGTCGCCGCCGGTGCAGACGTGTTCATCACGATGGTGCCGGGACCGCCGGAGGTGCGGGACCTGATGTTGCGAGACGGCGTCGCCGAGGCCCTGCCGCCGGAGTCGGTCTGGCTGGACATGACCAGCAACTCGCCGGAGGTCGTGCGGCCGATCCGGGAGCGGCTGCTGGCGCGAGGAGTGCGGGTTCTCGAGGCCCCGGTGGGCGGTGGGCCTGCCGAGTCGCGGGACGGCAGCCTCAAGCTGTTCGTCGGCGGGGAAGCCGATCTGGTCGACCAGCTCCGGCCACTGCTGGCAGTACTGGGCGATCCGGACCGGATCGTCCTGGCCGGCGGGCATGATCACGGGTACACCGCCAAACTGCTGGTGAACCTGCTTTGGTTCGGGCAGGCGGTGGCGACGGCCGAGGCGTTGCTGCTGGGCAAGAGCGCGGGTCTCGACCTTGGCGTACTGCGCGACGCACTGCGCGACAGCGCGGCAGCGGGCGCCTTCCTGCACAAGGATCTCGACGCCCTGCTCGCCGGTGACTACCTGCGTTCCTTCGGCCTGGACCGGGTGTGCGAGGAGTTGGCCACCCTGACCGATCTCGGCCGCGACCACGGGACTCCCTTCGAACTGTCCGAAGTGGTGGCTCGTACCCACCGTCGCGCTCTCGCCCGCTACGGCCCGGCGGACGGGGAGCTACTGGCCGTCGCCCTGCTGGAAGAAGAGGCAGGCCTGCGACTGCGCGACCCCTGACCCCGGCACGGTCAACACCGGTTCGGAAGCCCTGGTGCGCAACCGAAGCTAGGCTCGACGACATGATCATCCTGGTGAGTTTGCTGCGACGCCTGCCCGAGGTGTCCCACGAAGAGTTCGTCCGGCACCACCGCGAGACGCACGCGCCGTTGTTCGTCGCGACCGAGACGGTGCAGCGCGTCGTGCGGCGCTACACCGTCGACCATCCGAAGCCGTTCGGCGTACCGGGGGTGGCGGACACGACCTTCGACGCCGTTGTGCGCCAGTGGTTCGACGACGCGGGCGCCATCGGCGAGCTGATGACCTCGAAGGACTACCTGGAGACGATCAGGCCCGACGAAGCGCGGTTCATCGATTTGAGCCGCAGCGAGTTCTACCTCGCCGAGGATCAGGTGTTCCTCGGCGAGCCGACTCCCTGAACGCGCTACGCGTCTTGTAGTCGCTGCTGGACGGTCCGGTGCAGGATCGCGACCCGAGCGGGCCCCGTGACATCCGCGACTTCGGGCCAGACGCCAGTGAGCTGGCACAACAGCTCCAAGTCGTCCAGGAGGTTGGCGTCGTCGGAGTCGAACTCTTCGATGTCGCCGATGCCCATCCTGGCCAGCGCCTCGGTCAGCACGCCCGGCTCGGCGCCGTCGGCTTCGCTCGCGACGTAATCCATGAAGTTCGCGAGGGTCTCACCGTCCCGGCTCACCAGGAACTGGTGCACGCCGTGGCCACCCAGGTACGAGGTGACCGCGAACGTGCCACGGGACAGGTCGGGGCGGCCGATGGCCTCCCAGCCGTTGTCCTCGACGAGCAGTGTGTGCCGGCCCAGAGCGAACGCCGCCACGACCATGGAAACCGAATCGGTCTCTTCGTAGCTGGCGCGCCGGCCCAATTGCGCCCAGGTCGCGGTCGAGATCTCCTTGTCCTCGGCCCCGAACCGGCGCAGCGCTTCGTCCGGGTCGACATCGTGGATCACCGTCACGCAGTACGCGTCCGCCACCTGCAAAGTCGCCAGCCAGCCCTGGCCGTCGCCCGGTTCGAGGAACCGGCTGCCGTGGATCTCCGCCAGCGGTGCCCGGTCGCCCGGTGACACGGCTTCGATCGGACCGTGCCGCAAGCTGTACTTGGGCAGCCCGTGGTGGTAGATCACGCCGTCCCCGTCGTCGGTCACGCCCATGGCCGAGTAGCGGAGCTTGGGCAAGTCGGCGCGCCACACGACCTGATCGCCCTCGCGAACCGCGAAAACACCCTCCGGTTCGAGCGCAAGGGTGCCCGCCGCCCCAGCGGTCCAAGTGGCCGTGCCGTTGCGGTCGCTGATCTCCGCGCGGCCTTCGTCGTTGTAGCGCAGGGCCCACTCGCCCGACGGTGAGGTCACCGGCTCAGTCAAGGTCTCGAACTGGCGCAGCAACTCGGTCATCGTCAGGACTCCTGGATTCGACGGGATGATCCGTCGTCACCGTACGTGCGCGACTTCGCCGCCTGCGAACACGAACCGTTAAGTTTGTCCCGCGGGACAACAGTTTCGGTTCGTTCGTTCCAGGAGGGCAGGCCCCACGGTTGCGAGGCGCCGTTCGCGGGTACCGGGCCGACGTGAAAGTCCGGGCGGTCCCCCGCGCGGTGCACGAACACTTCCTCGCCGCGGCGAAGCTCGATCCGGAGGTCGCCGTTCGGCAGGCGCTGCGACCGGATCGGCCGGTGCCCGAGCGCGAGAAGCCCGCCGGGGCCCTGAAGGACGCCCTCGCGGCACCAGGCTCCCCCAAGGGCCCCTTCGGGGCATGCGCGGCGGACTTCGCCGACCGCTATAGGAGCATCCACGCGGACAGCGCGCCGCAGCAGGGCCGGGGGAAGGGGCAGCGCGGAGTCAGGGCAGTGGCGGGAGCCTGGTGTCGAACAGCCAGGGTTCGAACAGGTCGGTCAGCGGCTCACCGGAGGCTCGTTCGGCCAGTGCGGTGAACTGGTCCGTGGTAACCGTGCCGTGGCGGTGTTCGAGCGCCCACGCGCGCAGCAGTGCGAAGAAGCGTTCGTCCCCGATCCGCGTGCGCAGCGCGTGCAGCGTCAGCGCGCCGCGCTTGTAGACCTGCTCGTCGAACATCCGGTCCACCCCGGGATCGGCGACCTTCAGGTCCGCCGGTTCGCTCGCCATGCGGCCGTACCACTGGCGGGCCATTCCGGCGGCGGAGACACCGCCGGACGCCTCGGACCACAGCCATTCCGCGTAGGTCGCGAAGCCTTCGTTGAGCCAGATGTGGCGCCAGTCCGCGACCGACAGGCTGTTGCCGAACCACTGGTGCGCCAGCTCGTGCACGACGAGCCGCTCGTGCGTGCGCCTGCCGTCGATCAGGTTCGCGCCGAAGACCGACAGGCCCTGCGCCTCGATCGGCTCGTCGAGCGGGTCGTCGGTCACCACCACGACGTACTCGCCGAACGGGTAAGGGCCGAAATGCCCCTCCAGCACGTCCATCATCTGGCTGTGCCGCCCGAAATCTCGCGCGAACGGCCTGCGCAGCCGTGCGGGCAGGGCGGCGCGCTGCGGGAACCGGCCGCCGCCGAGGTCCACTTCCTCGTACCGTCCGATGTGGACACCCATGAGATAGGTCGAGGTCGGCTCCGGCCGGTCGAACACCCAGGTCGTGGTGCTCGCGGAACGGCGCTGCGCGACCAGGTTCCCGGTCACCAGCACGGTGTACGGCGACGACGTGGTGATCGTGACCCGGTAGGACGCCTTGTCCGCGGGGTGGTCGTTGCACGGGAACCACGACGGCGCGCCGACCGGCTGGCTCGCCACCAGGGCGCCGTCGGTCAGTTCGTCCCAGCCGATCTCGCCCCAGTTCCCCGAAATCGGGCTCGGGTTGCCGACGTAGCGGATCTCGACCGTGAACTCCGCGCCCGCTGGCAGCGACTTCGCCGGTTTGACGTGCAGCTTGCCGACACCGCGGGTGAACCGCGCCGCGCGGCCGTCGACCTGCACCCGCGCCACCCGGAACCCGGCGAGGTCGAGGCTCAGCCTCGACAGCGCCTGCGTGGCCACGGCGGTGATCCTCGCCTGCGCGGCCAGCCGGTTCGAAACGATCCGGTAGTCGAGCTCCAGGTCGTAGTGCCGGACCCGGTAGCCGGAGTTCCCGTGCGATGGCAGGTACGAATCACCCGACCCGGACTCGCCCGGTGCGGGTGGCAATACCTTCTTCAAGCCCTGCGTCCTCCGGTCGCCGCCCACGCCGAGATGGGGTTGCCGAGCCAGCGGGAATCGGCGGGCACCGCGTCACCCCTGGTCACCAGCGAACCGGGGCCGACCGTGGTGCGCGCGCCGATGCTGGCGCCGGGCAGCACGATACCGTGCGGGCCCAGCGTCGCGCCTTCGGCGAGGGTGACCTCGCTCATGCTCATGATCCGGTCGTGGAACAGGTGCGTCTGGACCACGCAGCCGCGGTTGATGGTCGCGCCGTCGCCGAGGCGCACCAGGTCCGCCTCCGGCAGCCAGTACGTCTCGAGCCACACGCCGCGCCCGATCTTGACGCCCATGGTGCGCAGCCACGCGGTGAGCAGCGGGGTGCCGCCGACGGAGCCGATCAGCCACGGCACCGCGAGCGCTTCGACGAAGGTGTCCGCCAGCTCGTTGCGCCACACGAACGAACTCCACAGGGGATGCTCGACCTCGCGGAACTTGCCGACCAGCAGCCATTTCACGACGGTCGCGGTCAACGCGGCCACGGCACCCGCGGCGAGCAGGACCACGCCGGAGAGCACGGCCGCGAGCCACAGCCCACTTGCGAGGGTGAGCGCCTGCAAGGCGGCGACGGCCAGCACGGCCAGCGCCACGCTGCACATCACCGGCACGATCCGGCACAGCTCGATGACCGCGCGGGCGACCTTCAACCGCCGCGGCGGGGCGAACGTGCGGCTCGCGTCGGACTGGTCGACCGCGCGCCGCAAGGGCCGCGGTGGCATGCCCAGGTAGGACGAGCCCTTCTTCGCCTTGCGCGGCGTCGACGACAGCACGCCGACGAGCCCGCGCTTCGGCACCGACCGGCCGGGCGCGGTCATCCCCGAGTTGCCGAGGAACGCCTGCTTCCCGATGCGCGCCGGTGCGACGTGCAGCCAGCCGTGGCCCAGTTCGTAGGTGCCGACCATGGTGTCGTCCGCGAGGAACGCGCCGTCGTCGACCTGGGTCATCTTCGGCACCGCGAGCACTGTCGAAGCCTCGACGCCCTTGCCGATCTTCGCACCGAGCAGCCGCAGCCATACCGGCGTGAAAAGGCTGGCGTACAACGGGAACAGGCCGTCGCGGGCCATTCCCATCAGGCGCTCGGTCGCCCACACCTGCCACGCGGTGCGGCCGTGCACCGGGTGGTAGCCCTCCTGCATGCCGATGCTGAGCGCGCGCACGCCGGCGAGCACCAGCAGGGCGTAGGTCAGGAAGTAGATCGCCGTCGCGGCCGGGGTGAGCAGCAGCGCCGTGCCGAGCGCGGAGCCGAGCGAGCCGGTCCCCGCCACCGCGAACCCGACGAAGAGCACACCGGGCACCGCGGCGATCGCGGGCAGCAGGCCGAGCACGAGCGACGCGACGCCGTACGCGGTGATCCAGAACCGGGACCGCGGCGGGCGGCTCGGCGGCCACTTCAGCGCGTCCTTGGTTTCGACGGCCGCGGGCGAACCGGCCCAGCGCTGGCCAGCCGGGACGGCGCCGACCACGGTCGACCCGGCCGCGATCTCCGCGCCCTTGCCGATGCGGGAACCGGGGAACAGCGTGCTGCGCGAGCCGATCCGCGCGTCTGCGCCGATCCGGATCTTGCCGATGTGCACGCGGTCGCCGTCCACCCAGTGACCGGACAGGTCGACCTCCGGCTCCACCGCGGCACCGCGGCCGAGCTTGAGCATGCCGGTGATCGGCGGCGCGGAGTGCAGGTCGACGTCGTTGCCGATCTTCGCGCCGAGTGCCTTGGCGTAGTGCGTCATCCACGACGCACCGGAAAGGTCTTCGACACCGCTGAACGCGGCGAGCTGCTCGGCCGCCCACAGTCGCGTGTGGACACTGCCGCCGCGGCGGTAGGTGCCGGGGCGCAGGTCGCGCAGCAGCAGCCGCGCGCCGCCGGCCGCGATGCTGATCCGGCCTGCCGGGCTGAACAGCACTAGCCACGCCAGCGCGAGCAACCACCACGAAACCGAAGGCGCCCAAGCAACTCCGGTGAGCGCGAGCACGTTCGACAGCGCCGCGAGCACGGTCGTCCAGCGGAGGCCGACGAGCGTCATCAGCGGCACCATCAGCAGGCTCTGCACGATGCCGGTCGCGCGCGGGATCGGCGCGATGTCGCGGCGCTGCGTGGTCGCGCCGTCGAGCGCGTCCAGCATCGCGGCGAGCGCGCCCAGTTTCGGGTGCTCGTAGATGTCCGAAACGGACACCTGCGGGTGGCGGGCGCGGATGCGCGCGATGAGCTGCGCGGCGGTGAGGCTGCCGCCGCCGTTGCTGAAGAAGTCGGCCTTCGGGCTCTTCACCGGCACGCCGAGGATCTCGGCCCAGCCCTCGGCGAGCCACGTCTCGGTGGCGGTCAGGCCGCCCGCGGCGGCGTCCACCCCGGCCAGCGGCCACGGCAGCGCGGCGCGGTCGACCTTGCCGGAGGTGCGGGTCGGCAGGTCGTCCACCACCGCGAGCAGCGGTACCAGCGCCGCGGGTAGCTGCTCGCGCAGCGCCGCGGCCGCGCCGTCGGCGTCGAACTCGGTGCCCGCCTTCGGCACCACGTACCCGACGAGCACCTGGTTGCCCGCCTTGGTCCTGCGGATCGCCGCGGCGGCGCCGACGACGTCGGGCAGCGCCTGCAGCGCGGCGTCCACCTCGCCCAGCTCGATGCGGCGGCCGCCGAGCTTGATCTGCTCGTCGGCGCGGCCGAGGAAGAGCAGGCCCTCGGGCTCGGCGCGGACCATGTCCCCGCTGCGGTAGGCGCGCTGCCAGCCCAGCGACGGCAGCGGCGCGAACTTCTCGGCGTCCTTCGCCGGATCGAGGTAGCGGGCGAGGCCGACGCCGCCGATCACCAGCTCACCGGAGGACCCCATGGCCACCGGCCTGCCGTCCTCGTCGACGACGGCGAGCTGCCAGCCGGACAGCGGCAGCCCGATGCGCACCGGCTCCTCGCCGGTCAGCTGCGCGGCGCAGGCGACGACGGTGGCCTCGGTGGGGCCGTAGGTGTTCCACACTTCACGGCCCTCGACCGCGACCCGCTCGGCGAGTTCGGGAGGGCACGCCTCGCCACCGAAGATCAGCAGGCGGACGTCTTCGAGCGCGTCGGCAGGCCACAGCGCGGCGAGCGTCGGGACCGTGGACACCACGGTGATCCGCTGCGCGACCAGCCAGGGACCGAGGTCGACGCCGGTGCGGACGAG
The DNA here is from genome assembly GCF_039529815.1 of Amycolatopsis minnesotensis. Classification (NCBI taxonomy): domain Bacteria; kingdom Bacillati; phylum Actinomycetota; class Actinomycetes; order Pseudonocardiales; family Pseudonocardiaceae; genus Amycolatopsis; species Amycolatopsis minnesotensis. Next base: position 20,689 of record NZ_BAAANN010000012.1, read on the forward strand.
CGAGCGCGGCGCGGGCACCAGGCACGCGCCGTGCCGCCACGCGAGCCACATCTCCTCGCACGAGGCGTCGAAGGTGACCGACAGCCCGGCCAGCACGCGGTCACCGGGTCCGATCGGCTCCTCGGTGAGGAACAGGTCCGCCTCGGCGTCGACGAAGGCGGCGGCGCTGCCGTGGCTGACCGCGACGCCCTTCGGCTTGCCGGTGGACCCGGAGGTGAAGATGATCCACGCGTCGTCCGACGGCATCGGAGTGCCGTGGCGCCCGCCAGGCTCGGCGCGCAGGGTGATCGCACCGCCGTCGCCGAGCACCGCCGACACGCCCGCCTCGCCGAACACCAGCTCGGCGCGCTCATCGGGGTCGTCGGCATCGACGGGGACGTAGGCGGCACCGGCCGAGAGCACGGCGAGGATCGCGATGTACAGCTCCGCGGTACCGGACGAGATGCGCACACCGACGCGATCGCCGACGCCGATCCCGGCCTCGGTGAGGCGGCGGCGGACGACGTCGATCTCCTCGGTGAGCTTGCGGTAGCTCAGCGCGACGCCGTCGGCGTCCAGCGCGGCCGCGTTGGGGTGGCGCGCGGCGGTCTCCGCGAGCACGTCGAGCAGGGTCCGCTCGCTCGCGGCGAGACCGGACCAGAAGAGCGCGCGATCGGCCACCGGCGCCGGAGACGGCGCGACAGTGACTTCGGCGACGCAGGTGAAGGGGCTGCTGTCCGCGGTCAGCGTCACCGCGAACTCCCTGTTCGAATGGCGGGCATTCGCTCGGTGGGCATGGTCGAACCTCGGGCGTGCATGCAGCCCATCACTCACCTTTCAGACGAGCGTCATTCGGGCTGGCTCTCCGAATGAGGCGCCCGCTTCAGACCGATCAGAATACGTGAGATGAAGGCCAGGTATCCCGAGGGTCTCGATTGAGTGTCGGCAGTCACGCGTCGCGCGTTACCGCTCACCTGCTGGTTGTTACCACCGCCACGTCGGTCCTTGATGGCCAGCACGACGGCACTGGATGCCGTCGTGCTGGCCATCAGGGGCGAAAAAGGTCACTCGAAAAGGTGACGCGGGGCACGTGAAATCATTTCTTCTTCGTGCCGGGCTTGGGCTTCTTTTCCCGGACGCGCACATTGATGCGGACCGGGCTGCCCTCGAAACCGAACCGCTCGCGGAACTTCCGTTCGATGAACCTGCGATAGCCTGCTTCCAGGAATCCCGTGGTGAACAGCACCAAGGTGGGCGGGCGGATCCCGGCCTGCGTCGCGAAGAGCACCTTCGGCTGCTTGCCGCCCCGGACCGGCGGCGGGGTGGCCGCGATCAGGTCGGCGAGCCAGCCGTTGAGCTGGCCCGTCGGCACGCGCTTGTCCCACGACGCGAGCGCGGTGCGCAGCGCGGGCGCGAGCTTGCGCACCGAGCGGCCGGTGAGCGCGGAGATGTTCACCTTCTCCGCCCACGGCACCCGCACCAGGCCGCGTTCGAGCTCGCGCACCATCTGGTAGCGGCGTTCCTCGTCGACGAGGTCCCACTTGTTGAACGCGAGCACGCACGCGCGGCCCGCCTCGACGACCATCGTCAGCACCCGCAGGTCCTGCTCCGCGAGGGGCTCGGCGGCGTCGAGCAGCACGATCGCCACCTCGGACGCGTCGATCGCGGTCTTGGTCCGCAGCGACGCGTAGTACTCGGCACCGCTGGAGGTCTGCACGCGCTTGCGCAGGCCGGCGGTGTCGACGAACCGCCAGGTCTGCCCGTCCAGCTCGACCAGGGAGTCGACCGGGTCGACGGTGGTGCCCGCGACCGAGTCGACCACCGAGCGCTCCTCGCCGGAGAGCTTGTTCAGCAGGCTCGACTTGCCCACGTTCGGCTTGCCGACCAGCGCCACGCGGCGAGGGCCGGTGCCGAGGCGGTCGCCGCGCGGCGCCTCGGGCAGCACGCCGACGATGACGTCGAGCAGGTCGCCCGAGCTGCGCCCGTGCAGGGCGCTGACCGGGTACGGCTCGCCGAGCCCGAGGTTCCACAGCGAAGCCGCGTCCGCCAGCAGGCGCTCGTCGTCGACCTTGTTCGCGGCCAGCAGCACCGGCCGCTTCGAGCGGCGCAGCACCTTCGCCACGGCCTCGTCCGTCGCGGTCGCGCCCACCGAGGCGTCGACCACGACGAGCACCGCGTCCGCGGTCGACATGGCCAGCTCGGCCTGCGCCGCGACCGAGCCCTGCAGCCCGGTCGCGCTCGGCTCCCAGCCGCCGGTGTCCACCACGGTGAACCGGCGACCGGCCCACTGCGCGTCGTAGGCGACCCTGTCCCTGGTCACGCCCGGCACGTCCTGCACCACGGCCTCTCGCCGGCCGAGAATCCGGTTCACCAGCGTCGACTTGCCCACGTTCGGCCTGCCCACCACCGCGAGCACGGGCTGGGCCAGCTGCTCCTCTGCTTCCGCCTCGTCGCCTGCCACCTGCGCGTCGAGCGCGGTGAACTCCGACTCGTCGGACCAGGTCCCGTCGACCCCGTCCACTTCGGTCACTTGTGCCTCCTCGGCGCGTCGAATCCGTTTTCGGCGCGCCATTCGTCCAAAGTCTTCACGAGCGCGGCGAGTTCGCCGCGCAGCAGCTCGGTGCCCTCTTCCAGCCCGGTGCGGCCCTTGCCGATCTCCGGGGTGACGGGCTCGCCGAACATGATGTCCACCCTCGGCCGGAACCGGCGCCCGCTGCCTTCGGGGCGCAGCGTGCCGCGCGTGGCCACCGGCAGCACCGTGGCGCCGGTCGCGCGCACGAGCCAGGCCGCGCCGCGTTCGGCGTTGGCGACGTCACCGGTGCCGCGCGTGCCCTCCGGGAACACGCCGACCAGGCCGCCGTCCTTGAGCACGCCGACCGCGGTGACCAGTGGTTTCCGGTCCACCTCGCCCCGTTTGACCGGGATCTGGCCGAGCCGGCGGAAGAACCGGCCGACGAGGCCGCCCGCCGCTTCGAACAGCTCCGCCTTGACCAGGAACACCGACGGCCTCGGCAGCATTCCGAACAGCAGCTGCGGTTCCGCCATGGTGCTGTGGTTCGCGATCACGACCAGCGCGCCGTCGCGCGGCACGCGTTCGACACCGTGCAGCTTCACCCGGAACGCCGGGCGCACGATGAACTTGCCGATGCCCCTGCCGAAGTGGTGCACCCACTTCGTGGCGCCTTCCGGAAGTATCGTCTTGCTCACTTGGCCGCCTTCGAGCACTCGTCCAGCAGGCCGCGGCGGCACGCCAGTTCGCTCAGCGCCACGATGACCTGGTCGATGCTCAGCTCCGAGGTGTCCACCTCGACGGCGTCCTCCGCGGCGCGCAGCGGCGAGGCGATCCTGCTGGAGTCCAGTTTGTCCCTGCGGTCGACCGAAGCCCTCGCATCGTCCACTGTGGACTGACGGCCCGCCGCGGAGTCCTGCGCGCTGCGCCGCGCGGCCCTGATCTCCGCGGACGCGGTCAGGAACACCTTGAGCGGGGCGTCCGGGGTGACGACGGTGCCGATGTCGCGCCCCTCGACGACGACGCCGCCGACGGTTCCGAGCACGCCTTCGATGATCCGGCGCTGCTCGGCCACGAGGAACTCGCGCACCTTCGGCACGGCCGAGACCGGCGACACCGCGTGGGTGATCTCGGGACCGCGGATCAGCGCGGAAACCTCTTCGCCGTCGAGCAGCATCCGGGGAGCGGACGGGTCGGTGCCGATCTCGTACGAGATCCGCGCCGCGACCTCGGCGACCGCATCCGCGGCGGCGGGGTCCACGCCCGCGCGCAGCACGGCCAGCGTCACGACCCGGTACATCGCGCCGGTGTCCAGGTAGCCGGCGCTGAGCCGGTCGGCGAGCGTGCGGGCCACGGTGGTCTTGCCCGTGCCCGAAGGTCCGTCCAGCGCGACCACGCCGCGTAGGGCTCCCACCGTTCCAGCTCCTCGCCGTAGTTCGTCCGCTCGTGCGCCGCCATTCTGCCTGGCGCGGGTCAGGACGCTCCGGGCCGGTCGGCAAGGCGCTCGCCGAGGTCGTCGGTTTCGAGCGCATCCCGTTCGTCGGCACCGGTGGCGTAGGCGGCGCGCCCGAACAGCTGCGACAGCACGGGCGCGGTGATCACCTGGAACAGGGCGACCAGCACCAGGCCGACCGCGTACTTCGCGGGAAGCTGGAGCGCGACGCCGGCGAGGATCAGCAGCAACCCGAGCGTCTGCGGCTTGGTCGCAGCCTGGAGCCTGCTCAGCAGATCGGGGAACCGGACGAGGCCGAGCGCGCCGACGACGCAGGACAGCGCGCCGAGCAGCATCAGCGCCGCGGAGAGCACGTCGATCACCGGTGGCCCTCCTTCCGCTCGGCGAGGCGGACCACGCTCGCGGAGCCGACGAACCCGAGCAACGCCACCGAGACCAGCAGGGACAGGTTCATCCCCTGCCCGGTCATCGCCATCTCGACCGCGACCCCGGCCACGATCAGCACCACCAGCACGTCGATCGCGAGTACCCGGTCGAGCGTGCGGGGACCGCGTACCAGCCGGATCAGCGAGAGAAGCCCGGCGAGCACCAGCAGGGAGAAGGTGACCAAGTACACAGTGTTCATGGCTCCTCCGCTGGGAAAAACACGTCGTCGGCGTTCATAGCTCCTCCGCTGGGAAAAACACGTCGTCGGCGCTCATGGCTCCTCCGCTGGGAAAAACACGTCGTCGGCGCTCATGGCTCCTCCGCTGGGAAAAACACGTTGTCGGCGCTCACAGCGGATCCTCCTCGGAAGCCCCGAAAGCACGCAAGACCCGCCGTTGCAGGTGCAGCACGTCGTCGCGCACGCGCGCGGGATCGCCGGGGTTCAGCGCGTAGACGTAGAACACGCGGCCCTTCCGGTCGAGCTGCACCACGGATTTGCCGGGCCCCAAGGAAAGCAGGTTCGCCGCCGCCGCGACGAGCCAGTCCACATCGGACAGTACCGGCACGGCGATCACGGCACCCCGTACCGCGCGGCCGTGGCGGAGCACCTGCCAGCCCACCTTCACCGCGGAGGTCACCAGGTCCGCGACCAGGTATCCGGCGAGCCTGAGCAGCGCGATCGGACGCGGCCGCAGGCCGGAGCACACCGGACGCACCGGGTAGAGCGCGAGCACGCCGACCGCGACGAGGACGCCCAGCACGACCAGCCCGATGTCGACGGACCCCCACAGCAGGAGCCAGACGAGCACCAGCCACAGGAACATCGGCAGCCTGCGCAGCATCGCGGTCATCGGGCCCCCAGCACCGCGGTCCGGTACGGCGCGCTGTCGAGCAGATCGGCCGCCGCCCGGCCGCTCAGCTCCGAGAGCGGTCCCGCGAACAGCGCGATCGCCACCCCGGCGACGACCAGCACCGCGGTCGCGCCGATCATCCCGCGCGAGGTGGACCCGGTGCCCACGGTCACCTCGTCGGTCGGGTCGGGATCGGGCAGCGGGGCGCGCACCTCGCCCCAGAAGGCGCCGACCCAGATCCGCGTCACCGCGTAGAGCGTGAGCAGGCTCGTGAGCACGGCGCCCGCCGTCACGACGTACGCCACCGGCGTGGCCGTTTCCGCGCCCGCGCGCAGCAGCGTGATCTTGGCGACGAACCCCGAGAGCGGCGGGATCCCGGCCAGGCTGAGCGCCGGGACCGCGAAGAGCACGGCGATGAGCGGATACGCCTTGGCCACCCCGGACATCGCGCGCAACGACACCGTGCCGGTGTGCCGCGTGATGAGCCCGCCGACGAGGAACAGCGCGGCCTGCACGGTGATGTGGTGCACCACGTACAGGATCACGCCGGTCAGCCCGACCACGTTGAACAGCGCGAGCCCGAAGATCATGTACCCGATGTGGCTCACCAGCAGGAACGACATGAGCCGGTTGAGGTCGTTCTGCGCGATGGCGCCGAGCGCGCCGACGATCATCGTCAGTATCGACACCACGAGCAGGAACGTCGACGCGCCCGACGTACTGCTGTGCGGGAAGACCAGTGTCTGCGTGCGGATCAGCGCGTACACGCCGACCTTCGTGAGCAGGCCCGCGAACACCGCGGTGACCGGTGCGGGCGCGGTCGGGTAGCTGTCCGGCAGCCAGAAGTGCAGCGGCACCAGCGCCGCCTTGATGCCGAACACCACGACCACGAACAGCCCGAGGCTGGTGCGGACACCGGGCGAGAGCAGCGCCACCTTGTCGGCGAGATCGGCGAGGTTGACCGTGCCGGTCGCCGCGTAGACGAGCGCGATCATCGTGATGAACAGCAGCGAAGACATCAGGCTGACGATCACGTAGGTCATCCCGGCGCGGATGCGCGGCGCCGTGGTGCGGCGGGTGATCAGCACGTACGACGCGGACAGCATGATCTCGAACGCGACGAACAGCGTGAACAGGTCACCGGTGACGTAGGCGAGCGACACGCCCGCGCACAGCACCAGGTACATCGGGTGGAACGCGGTCGAAGTGGTTTCCCTGCCGTAGTCGGTGATCCGCTGGCCGATCGAGAACACCAGCACCGCGAGCGTCACCACGGCGGAGACCAGCAGCAGCAACGCGGACAGCCGGTCGGCGATCAGCGTGATGCCGTACGGCGGCGCGTACCCGCCGAGCTGCAGCACGAGCGGGCCGTGCCGGTCGGATTCGGCGAGCACGAACGCGGCGTCGACGACGACCCCGCTCAGCACCACCACGCCGATCGCGCGCTGCACACCGGGAAAACGCCCGAACACCAAGGAAAGCGCGGCCGCGAGCAGCGGGAGCAGCACCGGGAGCGCGACGAGGACGTTCATCGGCTCGCCTCCTCTTCCGGGGCGAGGTCCGCGTCTTCCTCGCTGTCGCGCACCCGGCGGTCTTCGAGATCGTCGCGGACCTCGTCGTCGCCGAGCAGCACCCACGAGCGGTAGGCCAGCGCGAGCAGGAACGTGGTGAGCGCGAAGGTGATCACGATCGCGGTGAGCGCCATCGCCTGCGGCAGCGGATCGACCATCGAGGTGAGCACGCCGAACCCGATGAACGCGGGATCGCCCGGCGGACCGCCCGCGACCTGGAGGAACAGGTTCGCGCCGTGCCCGAGGATCACGATGCCCAGCAGCACGCGCATCAGCGAACGCTGCATGATCAGGTAGAACCCCGCCGAATACAGGCACGCCATCAGCACGGCCATGGTCAGGTTGATGGTCACGAGTCCAGCCCGCCCTGCTCGATCCCGGTGCCGAGCGTGCGCAGCAGGTCCAGCACCACGCCGATGATCAGCAGGTAGACGCCGATGTCGAGGAACAGGCTGGTGGCGATCTTGAAGGTGCCGACGAGCGGCAGCGTGACCGTCCACAGCGCAGTCGAGAGGATCGGTGCGCCGAACGCGGCAGGCACCAGCGCGGTGATCACGGCGATGCTCATCCCGGAGCCGATCAGCACCGGCGGCCGCAGCGCGCGCACCGCGGCCAGTTCGGCGCTGCCGCCCGCGAGGTAGCGCAGCACGAACGCGAGCCCGGCGACCAGCCCCCCGCTGAACCCGCCGCCCGCGTCGTTGTGCCCGGCCAGCAGGAGGTACACCGACATCACGAGCACGGTGGGGAACACGATCCTGGTGCACAGCTCGAACAGCAGGGACCTCGGCCAGCCCCCGCGCTCGCGTTCGGTGAGCAGCCAGCGCTCCTTCGGCGCGTCCCACTCCGTCCACTTCGTCATCCGGTCACCTCCTCGGTCTCGTCCCGCTCCGGTCTGCGCCGCGCCCGGTGCGCGCCGAGGATCAGGCTCGCCGCCCCCGTCGCCGCGACGGCCAGCACCGCGATCTCGCCGACGGTGTCGAACGCGCGGAAGTCGACGATGATCGCGTTCACCACGTTGCTCGCGCCCGCCGACGGCTCCGCGCGCTCGATGTACTCGCGGCTGACATCCGGCAGCCCGTCCCGGCTCGCCGACACGATCATCGCGAGCCCCGCGACGAAGACCCCGCCCGCGATCGCGATGACCGCCTTCGTCCAGCGCGCCTTCTTGCCCGGCGGGCGGTCGTCCCTGACGAACCGCTCCGGCAGGCGGCGGAGCACGAACACGAACACCACGAGCGTCAGCGATTCCACGAGGAACTGCGCGAGCGCGAGATCCGGCCCGCCGTCGACGAGGAACAGCGCGCCGATGCCGTAGCCGATCACGCCGGTGAGCAGGACCGCGGTGAGCCTGCGGCGCGCCACCAGCACGGTCGCGGTCGCCACCAGCACCAGCACCGCGATCGGCACCTGCATCGGCGAGTCCCACAGCCGGAGCGGGCCGGGCGAATCCACGCCCGCGAGCAGCCCCGCCCCCGGCACGACGATCGCGGTCAGCAGGATGACGCCCAGGTACACCGGCAGCGACCCCACCTGCAGGCGCCCGGTCACCCGGCGGGCGAGCGCGTCGAGCCCGCGCACCGCGGCCCGGTACCCGGCCTGCGCGTCGGCGTACTTCGGCCACCGGACATCGGGCAGGCCCGCCCGCTGGACGTGCCGGTGGACCAGGTACCCGCCGAGCACGACGAGCGCGGAAAGTCCTAACGGGACGGTGAACCCGTGCCAGAGCGCGAGGTGGTAGCCGTGGCCGGGGTAGGCGTCCGCGTACCCGGCGAGCAGCGGTTCGAGCCACGGCACCGCGAACGCGCACACCAGGCCGGCGGTGGCCGGGATCGCCATCGGCACCACCAGCCCCTGGCCAGGCCAGGTCGCGGCGATGGGCGTTTTCCCCTGCGGGGTACCGAATCCGCCGACGACGAAGCGCAGGCTGTAGGCGAAGGTCAGCGCCGAGCCGAGCACGAGGCACACCAGCACGATGGTGTCGCGCGCGCCGCCGGACCCGAACGCGGTGAACGCCGTCTCCTTGCCGACGAACCCGAGCAGCGGCGGGAAGCCGGCCATCGAGGCGGCGGCCAGCACGACGAACCCGGTGAGCACCGGCCACCGGCGGCCGACCCCGGAGAGCTCGCGGATGTCCCGCGTGCCGGTGGCCTTGTCGAGCACGCCGACGGTGAGGAACAGCGCGGACTTGAACAGCCCGTGCGCGAGGATCAGCGTCGCGCCGGCGAGCGCGGTGACGAACCCGCCGGAGCCGACGAGCACCATCAGGAACCCGAGCTGGCTCACCGTGCCGAACGCGAGCAGCCGCTTGAGATCGTGCTCGCGCAGTGCGCGCACCCCGCCGAGCAGCATCGTCCACAGGCCGAGCACCACCACCGGGACCCACCACGCGGCCAGGTCCGAGAACCCGGGCGCGAAGCGCGCGACGAGGTAGACGCCTGCCTTCACCATCGCCGCGGCGTGCAGGTAGGCGCTGACCGGCGTCGGCGCGACCATGGCCGCGGGCAGCCACGGGTGGAACGGCACCTGCGCCGATTTCGTCAGCGCGCCGACGAGCACCAGCACCACGGCGACGGACGTGACCGCACCACCGGGTGGGTGGGCGATGATCTCCGAGATCCGGTAGGTGCCCGCGGCGGTGCCGAGCAGGATGAGCCCGAGCAGCATGGCGAGCCCGCCGAACCCGGTCACCAGCAGCGCCTGCGTCGCCGAGCGCCGGATCGCCGGGGTCAGCCCCCTGCCGCCGACGAGCAGGAAGGAGCAGACCGTGGTCAGCTCCCAGAACAGGTACAGCGAGAAGATGTCGTCGGCGAGGACGAGGCCGAGCATGGCGCCCGCGAACACCAGGAGCAGCACCGATTCCCGTGTGATGCCCTCGCCACCGGGCTTCGCGTAGCGCGCCGAGTAGCACAGGACCAGCGCGCCGACGCCGGAGACGAGCACGATCATGAGCAGCGCGAGCGGGTCCATGCGCAGGCTGATCTCCAGCCCGATCCCCGGCGCCCACGCGAGGCTCTCCTCCGGCGCGGCGCCTGCCAGTACGCCGCCGAGCCGGTTCAGCGCGAAGACCAGCGATGCGGCGGGTATCAGCGCTGCGACGTAGAAAACGTTGCGGCCCCAGCGCTTCGCGATCGCGGGCAGCGCGGCGGCGACCGCGAAATGCGCCACGATCGCCACCAGCATGCGCTTCCACCCATCGTCGTCGAGTGCTTCGGTTCGCTCAGGACAGCACCGGCCACGCACTCCTCGTCCGCGGAAGATCACGGGCGGCGACGGCGCCGATTCTACGTAACGCGCGTACTGTGTGCCTGGTGAGATCGGTCAAAACACCCAAACTCGACTACCGGGAACCAACTTCCCCCGATCGGTTACCGTGGAGAACGTGAACGTTGAAGTGACCCCGCTGCCCGGTATCGGCGTACGCAAGGACTTCGCCATCCGCAACGGCAGGCGGGTCGGCGTGGTGACCCACCGGGACGGCCAGATCGAGCTGATCGTGTCCAAATCGGACGACCCGGACGCCTGTCTCGCGTCACTCCCGCTGAGCACCGACGAGGCGGGGGCGCTGGCGAACCTCCTCGGCGCGCCGCAGCTCGTCGCGCAGCTCACCGAGGAGCACCGGGACCTGCCCGGGATCAACACCAAGCAGCTCCCGATCAAGAACGCGTCCCCGTTCGACGGGCGCACGCTCGGCGACACCGGGATGCGCACGCGCACCGGCGTGTCGATCGTCGCGGTCATGCGGGCAGGCCAGATCCACCCGTCGCCGACCCCGGACTTCACGTTCACCTCGGGCGATCTGCTGGTGGCCGTCGGCACCTCGGAAGGGCTCGAAGCCGCCATCAAGATCCTCAAGTACGGCTGAGCCGCGATGGATCACACCGCGCTGTCCTTGATCGAACTCGGGGCGGTCTTCTTCGTGCTGGGCGCGCTCGGCCGCCTGGCCGCGAAGATCGGCATGTCCCCCATCCCGCTCTACCTCATCGGCGGCCTGTGCTTCGGCCAGGGCGGGCTCATCCCGCTCGCCGACATCGGGCCGTTCACGCACCTCGCCAGCGAGATGGGCGTGGTGCTGCTGCTGTTGCTGCTCGGGCTGGAGTACTCCGCCGCGGAGCTGTTCACCGGCCTGAAGCGGTCGTGGATGGCGGGCGTGCTCGACATCGTGCTCAACGCGGCACCCGGCGCGGCGGTCGCGCTGATCCTGGGCTGGGGGCCGGTCGGCGCGCTCGTGATGGGCGGCGTCACCTACATCTCGTCGTCCGGGATCATCGCGAAGGTCCTCGGCGACCTCGGCAGGCTCGGCAACCGGGAAACGCCCGTGGTGCTGTCGATCCTGGTCTTCGAGGACCTGGTGATGGCGCTGTACCTGCCGATCCTGACCGCGCTGCTGGTGGGCGTGAGCGTGGTCGGCGGGCTCAAGGCGGTCGGCATCTCGCTCGCGGTGATCACCGTGGTGCTGGTGGTGGCGCTGAAGTTCGGGCGGTACGTCTCGGCACTGGTGGACAGCCCCGACCGCGAGGTGTTCCTGCTCAAGGTGCTCGGGGCCGCGCTGCTCGTCGCGGGTGCGGCCTCCGCGCTCCAGGTCTCCGCCGCGGTCGGCGCGTTCCTGCTCGGCATCGCGATCTCCGGCTCGACGGCCGAGAACGCGACCCACATGCTCGAACCGCTGCGCGACCTGTTCGCCGCGGTGTTCTTCGTGGTGTTCGGGCTCAACACGAACCCCGCGGAGATCCCGCCCGTGCTGGGCTGGGCGATCGCGCTCGCGGTGGTCACGACGCTGACCAAGGTGGCCACCGGCTGGTGGGCCGCCCGGCGCCAGGGCGTCGGGAAGATGGGCCGGGCCCGTGCCGGTGCCGCGCTCGTCGCGCGCGGCGAGTTCTCCATCGTGATCGCCGGGCTCGCGGTCAGCTACGGTGCCGTCGACAGCGAACTGGCCGCGCTGGCCACCGCGTACGTGCTGCTGATGGCGATACTCGGCCCGACTGCGGCGCGGCTCGTCGAACCGGCGGCGCGAGCCTTGCAGCGCAGGGGAAGTACCGCGTCGGAACCGTCCACCGCGTCCTGATTCGGAGGGCACTTTGAGCGGGAATCGGATCCCGGTGGTGATCCTCACGGGTTTCCTCGGGTCGGGGAAGACCACGCTGCTCAACCACCTGCTGACCCGCGGCGACGCCCGCGTCGGGGTGATCGTCAACGACTTCGGCAGCATCGGCGTCGACGCGATGTCGGTCGCGGGCCAGGTCGACTCGATGGTCTCGTTCGGCAACGGCTGCCTGTGCTGCGCGGTCGACGCGAGCGGCCTCGACGCGATGCTGGGCAAGCTCTCCGCGCCGTCGGCAGGCATCGACGTCATCGTGATCGAGGCGAGCGGCGTCGCCGAGCCCCGCGACCTGCTGCGCCTGATGATCGCCAGCGAGAACGAGGAGATCGCCTACGGCGGGCTCGTCCAGGTGCTCGACGGCGCCGAGTTCGACCGGACGCGTGCCGCGCACCCCGAGCTGGACCAGCACCTGGCGCTCGCGGATCTGGTGGTGCTGAACAAGACCGACCGGATCACCGGCGCCGACCGCGAACGACTGCTCGGCACGATCGAAGAGCTGAGCCCCGGCAAACCGGTCGTGCCGACCTCGCACGGCCGCATCGATCCCGCGCTGTTCTTCGACGCCGAGCGCGAGCGCCCCGACGACGGCCAGCTCTCGTTCACCGATCTGCTCGCCGAAGAGCACGATCACGCGGATCATCTGCACACCGCGTACGACACGGTCTCGTTCACCTCCGAGCAGCCGCTGAACCCGCGGCGGCTGATCAAGTTCCTGGAGGGCCGCCCCGCCGGGCTGTACCGGATGAAGGGTTTCGTGGACTTCGGCGCCTCCGGTGAGCACGACCGCTTCGGCCTGCACACCGTCGGCGGGTTCCTGCGGTTCGACCGTGGCCGCTGGCCGTCCGGGCGGCGGCGCACCGAGCTGGTGCTGATCGGCGCGGGCATCGACACCGACGCCCTGCTCGCGGCGCTTGCCGGGTGTCGCGAGGACAATCCTGAAAACGTCGACGAACGCGGCATGCTGCTGGTGCTCCGGCACGTCGAGGAGCCAGAGCCGGTCGGGTAGAAATCCGGCACTATGGGCCGCAATAGACCACTATGGACGGTGTGGCCGAACCGTGGTGGGTCCTGCACGTCGATCTCGACCAGTTCATCGCCGCCGTGGAGATCGCACGGCGGCCCGAACTGCGCGGCAAGCCCGTGGTGGTGGGCGGCGCGGGCGATCCGGCGCAGCGCGCCGTCGTCGCCACGGCTTCCTACGAGGCGCGCGAATTCGGGATCCAGTCGGGGATGCCGTTGCGGCTGGCGGCGAAGCGCTGCCCCGACGCGGTGTTCCTGCCCACCGATCCCCCCGCCTACGACGAGGTGTCCGAGCGGGTGATGGCGACACTGCGGGAGTTTCCCGTCGTCGTGGAGGTGCTCGGCTGGGGCGAGGCGTTCCTCGGCGCGCACATCGGCGATCCCGAGGCGCTGGCGGAGGACATCCGCCGCCAGGTGCACGCCGAGACGGGTATGTCGTGCTCGGTCGGCATCGGCGACAACAAGCTGCGCGCCAAGCTCGCCACCGGGTTCGCCAAACCGGCCGGGATCTACCGGCTCACCAAGGAGAACTGGGCCGAGGTCATGTTCGACCGGCCGACGGACGCGCTGTGGGGCATCGGGAGCCGCACCGCGAAGAAGCTGACCGAGCTGGGCCACACCACGGTCGCCGAACTCGCCGCCGCCGATCCCGACGCGCTCGCCGCGCGGTTCGGGCCGACGATGGGCCCGTGGTACCGGGCACTCGCGCGGGGCGCCGGGGAAGCCGAGGTCTCGGCGACGCCGTACGTGAACAAGTCCAGGAGCCGCGAGACGACGTACCAGGAGAATCTCACCGATCGCACCCGCGTCGACGAGGAGATCGTCGTGCTCGCGAAGCGGGTGGCGCAGGACGTCCGCGAGGAGGGGCGGCCCGCGGCACGGGTGGCGGTCAAGATCCGGTTCGCGCCGTTCTTCACCCAGACCCGCAGCGTCACCCTGCCGGAGCCGACGAGCGACGCGGCCGAGATCGAACGCGCCGCACTGGAGGTCACCGCCCGCTTCGACCACGGCAGACCAGTGCGCCTCCTCGGCGTCCGAGCCGAATTCGACCGGCGATAGGTCCAAGGCCGGTCCAGACGGCCACCGGGCAAAGCCGTGGCTCACGGGTGGTCCTGGCCGCCACTCATGTTCCTCGTACTAAAAGCCAGAGGCCAAACCTTCAGCGGTAGTGCCGGGACGGTCCGGTTAGGAGTGCTTCGCCCTGCTCGGTGCCACCCGGGGCGGCTCGTTGGGCTGTTTCGGGTAGACGGGTGGCCACGGCGCGTCCATCAGGCCGCTCGCCATGTCCTGGCGCGACATCTCCAGCAGCGGTTCGATGGACTGCGGGGTCGCCGACGCCCACGGGTCACCGGACTCGGCGACGCGGGCGGGCACGGTCGCGATCGTCAGCGCGTCCGGTTCGACGGTCGCGAGTTCGTCCCAGCGGATCGGCGTCGACACCCGCGCGTCCGCTCTCGGCCGCACGCACCACGCGCCGAAAACCGTCTTGTGCGGCGCGTTCTGGTTGAAGTCGACGAACACGCGCGAGCCCCGTTCCTCCTTCCACCACTGCGCGGTGATGAGCCCGGGGTGCCTGCGTTCCAGCGCGCGGGCGAGCGCGACCGCCGCCGCCCGCACCTGGTAACTGTCCCATGTGGACTCCAACCGCGAGTACAGGTGCAGGCCGCGGGAACCGGAGGTCTTGAGGCAGGCTTCGATACCGAGTTCGTCGAGGAACTCCTTCGTCAGCGCGGCCGCTTCGCGGAGCTGGTCGAACCCGACGCCGGGCGAGGGGTCGAGGTCGATGCGCAGTTCGTCGGTGAACTCCGGGGTGTCCGCGTGGAACGGCCACACGTGGAAGCCGAGGCAGCCGAAGTTCACCGCCCACACGATGTGCGCGAGATCGGCCGCGACGAGCGCGTCGCTCGTGGTGCCGTTCGGCGTGGACACCACGGTGGTCCGCAGCCACGGCGGCGCCGACTTGGGCACCCGCTTCTGGAAGAACGACTTCCCGCCGGCACCAGCCGGGTACCGCTCCATCAGCAGCGGCCGCCCGCCCAGCGCGGTCAGCAACGGGCCCTCGATCGACTGGTAGAACCGGATCAGGTCCAGCTTCGTCTCCCCGCGTCCGGGGAAGTACACCTTGTCCGGGCTGGAGACCTTGACCTCGACCCCGTCGAGATCGAGCAGCACGTCGCTCACCTGGCAGCCCCTTCGCCGAACAACGCGGTCAGCTCGGCGGGAGCCGCCTCTTCGAGCTGGCCGTAGGTGCACGAAGCCGGTTCGCGGTCCGGCCGGAAGCGGACGAGCCTGCCGCCGTGCCGCAGCCGCCCGCCCTGCAGGTGCTCGTACCGGACCTCGGCGACCAGTTCGGCGCGCACCGGCTCCCAGGACAGGTCCTTCTGCGGGCTCCACCTGCTCTGGCCCCCCGGTACGCGCTGGCCCGTCGTCTCGATCTGCGCCTCGGCCCACGCCCGCCAAGGATGCCCTTCGACCGCGTTCTCCCGCAGCGGCGCCAGCTCGTCGACCAGCTCCCGGCGACGCACCGCGGTGAAGCTGCTCGCGACGCCGACGTGGTGCAGAACGCCGTCCTCGTCGTACAGCCCCAGCAGCAGCGATCCGACCCCGGCGTCCTTGTGCCAGCGGAACCCGGCGACCACGCAGTCCGCCGTCCGCTCGTGCTTGACCTTCCACATCGCGCGCTTGTCCTGCTCGTAGGGCAGGTCACCCGGTTTGGCCATCACCCCGTCGAACCCGGCGCCCTCGAAGCGGGTGAACCAGTCCTCCGCGACGTCGGGATCCGACGTGAGCGGTGTCAGCACCACGCGCGCGAACCCGTCGTCCAGCACGCCTTCGAGCAGCCGCCGCCGCTCGGTGAACGGGGTCTCGGTGAGGTCGCGGTCGTCGAGGGCGAGCAGGTCGAACGCGACGAAGCTGGCCGGCGTCTCCGCCGCGAGCTTGTTCACCCGTGACGCCGCGGGGTGCAACCGGTTCTGCAACGTCTCGAAGTCGAGGCCGGACCCGGTCACGAGCACGATCTCGCCGTCGACGACGCAGCGCGGCGGCAACGCGTCGCGCAGCAGTTCGACGAGTTCGGGGAAGTACCGCGTCAGCGGCCGGTCGTTGCGGGACCCGAGCTCCACCTCGTCGCCGTCGCGGAACACGACGCAGCGGAACCCGTCCCATTTCGGCTCGTAGGTGAGTCCGGGCGCGCGCGGCACTTCGTGCACGGCTTTCGCCAGCATCGGCTTCACCGGCGGCATCACAGGCAGGTCCACAACCGGATCCTAGGCGTTTCACCTGCGAAAACAACAGCGATCGCGCGATCACCCGATCGCGTGGCGTGGCCGGATCAGGCGCCGAGCAGCCCGCCGAGCCGCTCCAGGAACGCGCGCTGGCCCTTCACGAGCTTCTCCCCCGCGGTGGCGAGATCGACCCAGGCCACCCTGTCCAGCTCGGGGAATTCCTGCGTCTTCCCGCTCCGCGGCGGCCATTCCAGCGCGAACGTGCCCGGCACGACCTTGGCGGGGTCGAGATCGCCCTCCACCGCCCAGACCGTCACCTGCTTGCCCGACTGCCGGACGGTGCCCAGCTCCGCGTAGTCCCCTTCCGGGGCGGGAAGGCCCAGTTCCTCGGCGAACTCGCGGCGCGCGGCCTCCTCCGGCGCTTCGCCCGGCTCGCATTCGCCCTTGGGGATCGACCACGCCGCGTCGTCCTTCTTCGCCCAGAACGGACCGCCCATGTGTCCGATGAGGACTTCGGTCTCCCCCGCCACCGTGCGGTACACGAGAATCCCCGCGCTGTGCTTGCCTGCCATACCGGCCAGCCTGCACCATGCGCCGCCACCCGGTGACGAGGGCCTCCTCAGAGGGTGAGGACGAGCTTGCCCCGGAGGTGCCCGGCGTCGAGCAGCCGGTGCGCGTCGGCGACGCGCTCGAACGGGACCGCCTCCTGCACGTGAACCTGGAGCCTGCCCTGTTCGACGAGCTCGACAAGGCCCCGCAGGGCAACCGGATCCGGGTCGACCGCGATACCGCTGAAGCGCATGCCCGCCGCCTCGAACTTCGCGATGAGCTCCGTGTCCTCGTCGGCTACCGCCGTCACCAGGTGCCCGCCTGGCCGGAGCACGCCGAGCGACCGCTCGACGGTGTCGCCGCCGAGCGTGTCGAGCACGACGTCGATGTCGCGGACCGCCTCGGCGAAGTCGACCGTGGCGTAGTCGATCACTTCGTCGGCGCCGAGCCCTTCGACGAACTCCCGCTTGCTCGCGCCGGCGGTCGTGATCACGTGCGCGCCGCGTGCTTTCGCGATCTGGATCGCGACGTGGCCGACCCCGCCGCCACCGCCGTGGACCAGGACGCGGTCGCCCGCCGTCACACCGGCGAGGTCGACGAGGCCCTGCCACGCCGTCAGCCCGACGATCGGCAGCGCCGAAGCCTCGACGTGCGAGAGCGACGCCGGCTTGCGCACCAGGTGCAACGCCGGCGCTGCCACGAATTCGGCGTACGCGTTGGCCGCACGGGGGAACAGCGGCATCCCGAACACTTCGTCGCCGGGCCGGAACCGCCAAGTCTGCGCCTGGTCGACCACGCCGCTGATGTCCCAGCCGAGTACGAACGGCGGCTTGCCGAGCAGCGGGAACTCGCCGTCGCGCAAACGCGCCTCCAACGGGTTCAACCCGATCGCCTTCACGCGGACGAGGACCTCGGTCGGCAGGGGCCGGGGCGCGGGCGCGTCCACGATGGTGAGCACCTCGGGACCGCCGAGCTGCTGCTGGGTGATGACTCGCATGACTCGTTCTCCTGGTTCTGGGTGGGAGAACCCCAGACTAGGATTCCGATGGGAACCAGCAGGTACCTTTGGCGCCATGAGCGGTTTCGGTCCCGGCGAACCCTTTCTCGCCGGCCTCAGCAGGGGCCCGGTGCGCCACGGCGAGCTGATCGAGCTGATCGGCGGTATCTCCCGCAAGGTGCTCACCCAGGCGCTTCGACGGCTCGAAGCGCACGGGCTCGTCCGCCGCCACGCGTATGCCGAGGTGCCGCCCCGCGTCGAGTACGAACTCACTCCGCTCGGCGCGACGCTGACCGATCCGATCCGCGCACTGACCGAGTGGGCGAGGGTGAACGGCGAGGCGGTCCTCGATGCGCTCGACGCCGGTTCCGAGCCGGTCACCCAGCACGGCTGAATCCTCGCCGGTCAATTCACCGGCACCTACTGTCCTTTGTGGACTCCGCAGTGCCCGCGTCAGACCGGTCGCTTCTCCGTCTTCTCCGCCAGCGCGGCGAGCCGGTGCAACTGGTGCCGCATCATCAAGAGGTCGCCCCAGGCCAGTGGCGGCCTCGTCAGCGCGCGGATCGGGCCGCCCGCCGTGGAAACGGCGAGCTTGACCACGAGCCGTGTCACCCCCGGCGCCTCGGCATGAACGGCGTAGGTGACGGCCAGCTTGTTGAACGCCCATTCCGCCGCACGATCGTCGATGCGCAGGGTGAGCTGCCGATCCGGTTCGAAGTCGACCAGTTCGAAGATGCGCATGAACCGCTGCCCCACCGCCAGTTCGTCGACACCCGGCGTGAGCTCGCGCGGGCTCCGCTTGCCCGGATTGTCGATGAGGTCGTAGCTGTACGGGCCGACCTTGAGCTGGCAGAGCCAGCGGAACACGGTGTCCGGCCCGGCGTTCACCGTCACCGCGCGGAACCAGCTCGTGGTCCCGCCGTCGATGAACCGGTCGCACGGGTACTCCCGCGACACCTCGTCCGCGGTCGCGCCCCATATTCGCGAGATTCCCATCGCACTCTCCGTTCCTCCGCCCCGCCCCGATTATAGAGAGCATCATCTAAAAAGCTAGGGTGAGCGCATGGGACGTCCGCCACGCCACGACGCCGAGAGCCTGCTCGACGCCGCCGCCCACCTCGCCGCGGAACAGGGGCCGCGCGGAGTCACGATGACGGCGGTCGCCCGCAAGGCAGGAGCGCCGAGCGGGTCGGTGTACCACCGCTTCCCCGGACGGCCGGACCTGCTGGCCGCGCTGTGGCTGCGATCGCTCGACCGGTTCCAGTCGGGATTCCTCGAGGCCATCACCGATCCGGATCCGCTGGCCTCGGCACGAGCCGGTGCGGCGCACGTGGTCCGCTGGAGCCGGGAAAACCCGAGCGACGCCGCGATCCTGCTCTACAGCGCGGCCGACTTCGGCAGGGCTGAGTGGCCGGAGCCCGAACGCGATCGCCTCGACCGTGCGAACCGGCGGGTCGCCAAGGAGATCCGGAAGCTGGCGACCGCACTGGGGCACGACTCGCCGCGCGACGTCGAGCAGATGCGGATCGCACTGATCGACATCCCGTACGCGCTGGTGCGACGGAACTACCGCGCGGGCAAGAAAATCCCCAAGTACGCCGAGGAACTGGCCGCGGACTGCGTGACGGCCCTGCTCACCCGCGAGGCGCGTGCATGATCACGGCGAGGCCCACGAGGCAGATGAGCGCGCCGATGACGTCGAACCGGTCGGGGCGGTACCCGGCGGCGATGCGCCCGATCGAACCACATCAGTCCGAATCGGACGGTCGCGCGCCGAGGTAGTCGGCCAGCGAAGACAGGTTCCGGTCCCAGTCGCGGGCGAGCGCGGCGAGGAACGACTGCGCCACCGCCATCGGCCCCGAACGGAGGTGGAACCGCACGCGGCGGCGTTCACCCTGTTCGGCGTGGACCAGACCGGCCTCCGAGAGCAGCGCGAGGTGCTTGGCGATGGCCTGCCGGGAAATCGGCAGGCGCGCCGCGAGATCGGTCGCGGTGGCGGGCCCGCGGCTCGCCAGTTCGGCGAGCACCGCGCGCCGGGTCGGATCGGCGAGCGCGGAGAACACCGCCGCCGCGACCGCTTCCGTGTCGTGCTCAGGCGGCATCGAGGTATTCAACCAGCTCGCCCAGTTCCTTGCGCCAGCCGGACACGTTCCCGTCATAAGTGGTCTTGAGCTCGTCCGGCAACTGCGCGAAACCGGTCTCCACCACGGTCAGCCGGGTGCCGTCGCCATCGGGCTCCAGGGTGAACTCGACGTGCGTCCGGCGCGGATCGCTCTCGGGAAGCCCGTAGATGGCCCAGGTGTACGCGAACCGGCTCGGCGGCTCGACGACCTGGATCCACAGGGTGGCCGCGTGCTCGTCACCCCAGCGGAGGTGCGCCTCACCGCCGGGCCGCAGGTCCACGTCGGCCTCGGAACCGAACCACCCGCCGAGCCCCTCCGCGGTGGTCAGCGCCGCCCACACCTTCTGCGGACCGTGGGCGAGTTCGATCTGCCGCTCGATCCGATCGGGAACCGTCATCACTACCTCCATCGCAGCCGTTCGATTGCCGCGATAGTATCGCAACCAGTAGGTTGCCACAAGGTCCGAGTCCACCCGGCGCGAGAGCACCGTCGCCCTGTGGTAGGAGGAGCCACGCCACGAACTCGCGGAAAATCGTTGGCACACCGGGGAACCGACACGGCACCGAGGTCGTCGGACTGACGCAGTCAAGATCACGACAACCCGGCGGCAGCGACACCGCCGGTCCGGCGCGATGGGGGTCATGCCGGCCCGGCGGTGTCGTTCGCATGCCCGCCACCCGCACCAAGGGCGAGCCGACGCGCCCCGCGCGGCGGGGAGCGTCTCGGCAGCGCGAATTCCGACGACCGATGAAACAACACGGTCCGAAAGCCGCCAGCGGGGCATCCGCTGTCACGGCAGGCTTTGCCGCATGGAACTGATGCTTCAGGACAAGACGGCAGTGGTTACGGGTGGCAGCAAGGGAATCGGGCTCGCGGTGGCGCGGGCACTGGCGGCGGAAGGCGCTCGGGTGTTCGTCGGCTCGCGTGGTTCGAGCGAGGGGTTGGAGAAGCTCTGCGCGGAGCACGACGTGACGGCGGTGGAGGTGGACCTCGCCACGGCGGAGGGGCCTGCCGAACTGATCGCGGCGGCCGGTGAGCTGGACATCCTCGTCAACAACGTCGGGGCGAGTGAGCCGGGTGCGTCGGCGGCCACCTTCACCGACGAGCAGTGGAACCGGATCTTCGACATCACGTTCTTCAGCACGGTGCGCGCGGTACGAGCCGCGGTCCCGCTGCTGACCGGCAGGCCCGGCGCGAACATCGTGACGGTGGGCTCGGTCAACTCGCGGATGCCGGCGGGGATGATCGCGCCGTACAGCGCGGCGAAGGCCGCGCTGGCGAACTTCGGGAAGGCGCTGGCGGACGAACTGGCACCGCTGGGGATCCGGGTCAACACGGTGTCGCCCGGCCCGGTTCGCACTCCACTGTGGATGGCCGAGGGCGGGTTCGCGCACCTGATGGCCGCGCAGGCGGGCGTCACCGCCGAGGAGGTCATGGACAAGCTGGTCCCCGAATCGATGGGGATCCCGAGTGGCAGAGTCGGCGAGCCGGACGAGGTGGCGGCGGTGGTCGCGTTCCTCGCCTCGGACAAGGCCTCGAACATCACCGGCGCCGACTACGTGGTCGACGGCGGGCTGCTCAAGACCGTGGCGTAGGGCTCCTACGTTCGCGGGCGTACGCGATCTGCCGCTCACTGCCGGGGGCGCGGCTCTCCAGGTGAGCGGTAGTTGAGTTGCGGGCGCCCCCGCCGTCGCAAATTTGGAGGGCCTGGCGGCCCTGCGACCGACCGAGACGCTCCCCGCCGCGCGGGGCGCGTCGGCTCGCCGGTGCCCGGCTGGCCCGGCGAGGCCCGGGCCTCCGGTGCGGACCGCGGGCGGGCGCGCGAGTGTTGGAGATCACCGGCCTGGGGGCTGTGAGGGCGAAATACTAACGACTCCTCCGGCGATATGCAGGGTGGATCCGGGAATCGGAATCCGACCGAGACTCTCCGAGGAGGAAGCAAATGCTGTTCGCTGCGTTGGCGATCGAGACCGCGGTGGCAGTGGGTGTGGCCGCTGGCCTGACGGCGTGGATCCGGCGCCACGTCGCTTCCGAGGCCACCACCGTCGCCCCGGTGGAACTCGCCCAGTAACACCCGCAGTGCGGTAGCACCGAAGTTCGGCAGTGGGCCGACGGCATGCTTGCCCGCCGGCCACTGCCCAACCGAGCCGAATCTTTCAGGTCGCCGTCGTCAGACGGCGGCCTTCTTCGCGTCCGGAGCGGTGTCGTCGATCTGTTCGATCGGCACGCCGGAGGTCTCCGGGATCTTGATGATCGGCACGATCGCGATGAGCGCCGCGACGATCAGGTAGTACGCGGGCCAGTCCTTGTCACCGGTGCCCTGGATGAGCGCGGTCACGATCACACCGCAGGTGCCGCCGAAGATCGACGTGGACAGGTTGTACCCGATCGCGAACGAGCCGTACCGGACCCTGGTCGGGAACATCGCCGGGAACGTGGACCCGATCACCGCGAGCATGAACACCAGCAGCGTGGCCACGATCAGGAACCCGACGACCAGCAGGAAGATGCTGCCGGTCTGCATCAGCTTGAACGACGGCCAGCTCAGCACCGCGAACCCGATGGCCGCGGTGAGCAGCAACGGTTTCCGGCCGATCCGGTCCGACAGCGCACCGAGTGGCGCGATCAGCAGGATCTGGAACAGCTCGACGCCGATCACGATCAGGGTCGCGGTGTTGTCGTCGATCTTCAGCGTGCTGGTGAAGTACGACGGCATCGTCGTCAGCAGCATGTAGTCCGCGATGTTGAGCAGCAGCACGATGCCGATGAGGTTGAGGATCATCCGCCAGTTGCGGACGAAGGTCTCCTTGAGCGGGGCCTTCTCGGACTTCTCCCCCGCCGCGTCGAGCCGCCGGAACTCCGGTGTGTCCTCGAGCTTCGACCGCAGGTAGAGCCCGACGAGGCCGAGCGGCAGCGCGATGAAGAACGGGATCCGCCAGCCCCACGACTCGAGTTGTTCGGTGGACAACGCCAATGCCGCGACGAGCACCACCGTGTTGCCGAGCACGTATCCGGCCAGCGTGCCCATTTCGAGGAAGCTGCCCCAGAACCCCCGTCGTTTCGTCGGCGCGTATTCGGCGATGAACGTCGCCGCGCCGCCGTATTCCCCACCGGTCGAGAAGCCCTGGATCATGCGCAGCAGGAGCAGCAGGATCGGCGCACCGATGCCGATGCTGTCGTAGCTGGGGAGACAGCCGACGAGGAAGGTGCAGCCGGACATCAGCAGGATGGTCATCGCGAGGACCTTTTGCCTGCCGAGCTTGTCGCCCAACGGCCCGAAGAACGCGCCACCGAACGGGCGCACGATGAAGCCGACCGCCACCAGCGCCAGCCCCTTCAGCACTGCCGCGGCTTGGGTTCCCTCGGGGAAGAACACCGATCCGATCGTCGTCAGCACGACGCCGGAGGTGAACACGCCGTAGTCGTACCACTCGGTCGCATTGCCCATCGCGGATGCGATAACAGCCCTTCTGAGGGTCCGTTCGTCCACGTTCGGCCTCGACACCGCCGCCTCTTCCATATCGCGCACTGACCTCCTGGATGCGTGCCACTGGGGATGAGGGGTGTGACCCTAACCGCCTCCGACTCAGTTTCGCTGGCTCACCGGCGATTCGCCGGGCTTCGTTTCCATCAATAATTCGGACATACAGCACCAAAGCTTCACGTACCGGATTAATCGACGTTGCCGTTTCACCAACTGCCCGCCAAATGCCCAGCTAGAAGGCTTACGGGCGGAGATCGAACGCTCACCCTGAGACACACTTCAGGGTGACCCCACGGGTCACCCTCAGGGGTCTCACCGATGCGGCGGGCGCGCGCGTGAGAGACCGTGAAACGGTCCGGAACGCAACAAGAGACTGGAGCCACGAACCATGCACCGCACGGCAGCCGGAATCACCACCGCCACCGTCGCACTCGGACTGGCACTCGGACTGTCCGCGTGCGGGAACGACGCGCCGGCACCACCCGCGCCGCCTGCCGCACCGGCACCGCCCGCCGCACCGGCGCCGCCTGACGCGCCCCAGCCCGGCTCCGGCACGCCGGGGTCGACGACGGCGCCGAAGGTTTCCTCGGACCAGGCGGGCAAGATCGTCACCGGCCAGTACGGCGGCGAAGTGATCAACGTCGAGCCCGACACCGCGAAGGGCGAGCCGAGCTGGGAGGTCGAGGTCCGCGACAGCAAGCAGGGCCGGATCGAGGTCGACGTGTCGCAGGCGACCGGCGCGGTCCTCGAAATGGAACACGACTGAGCCACCGGCGGGTGGCGCGTGGGGCGCCACCCGCCGGAAGCTGGGCCATTCGGCGTATGGACGGATCAGGGAGCCGTGATTACCGTCGTGAGTAATCGATTACTCGATCCCTGCCAGTAGTTCCTCGGCTGGCCTCACCGTGGAGGCTCCGTGTCCGATTCGTGCTGCCCTGATGGCTCCTGCGAGCCGGGTCCTTCCCGCCGCACCTTCCTCACCCTCGGCGCCGCGGGCCTTGGCCTGCTCACCGTCCGCCCCGGCATCGCCGAAGCACTCGGCCTCGACGAAACGCGGCTGGTCACGGTCCCGGAGGACAAGAACCTCACGCCCGACGCGGTCAACGCGCTGCTCTCGCGCGGCAAGCCGACCGAGTACGCCGGGGCCGCGCTGCGGCGCATCGGCATGCCGGTCGGCGGCGGCTGCACCGGTCAGGTCTACCTGGCCGGCGACGGCAGGCTCTGGGCGTGGGACATCCTCAACCCGTCCTCCTATCCGCTCGGCGGCGCCAGCGGCGACGGGCCGCACTACGCGAACCCGTTGTCCACCACCGCGCCATTCCGCCAGGGCTTCTCGATCCGCACCACCGCTGGCGGCAGGGATCGCACCAGGACACTGGATTCGGACGGGTTCGGCGACACGCGGTTCGCGGGCAGCTACCCGATCGGCACCACCACCTACCGCGCGCCGGACAGCCCGGTCGAGGTCGCCTGCGAGGCGTTCTCCCCGTTCATCCCGTTGTCCACCAACGACTCCACGCTGCCCGCGACCGTGCTGGCGTTCACCGTCCGCAACTCCTCGCGCGACCGGGTCAGGGTCGAGCTGACCGGCAGTTCGGAGAACCCGGTGTGCCTCGACACCCGGCAGGGCCAGCCGGTCGCGCTGCACGGCGAGCGCTACACGGGTCGCGGCGTCCGCGGTGTCGAGTTCTCCGCGAGCGAGGAATCCTCCAGCAGCAACGACATCGTGTTCGAGGACTGGGAAAAGGACACCTTCGAGGGCTGGACGGTCACCGGCGACGCGTTCGGCACCGGCCCGGTCCGCTCGCAGGACGTGCCGGCGGAAATGCGCCGCTTCGGCGACCTCAACCTCTCGGGCAACCGGTTCGTCACCTCGTTCGACCTGCGCACCGGCAAGCGCGACGCGTTGCAGGGTTCCTTGCGCAGCAAGGAGTTCACCGTCGAACGGCGGTATGTCGCCGCGTCGGTCGGCGGCGGCGCCCATCCCGGCAAGACCTGCCTGAACGTGCTCGTCGACGGCAAGGTGGTGGCGAGTGCGACCGGTGCGAACAGCGAGCCGGTGGTGCCCGCGACGCTCGACGTGAGCGCCCACCTCGGCAAGCGCGCCACCATCGAGATCGTCGATGCCTCCTCCGACGGCTGGGGACACGTCAACGTGGACGCGATCGTGTTCACCGACGCGGCCGACATCGTGTTCGAGGACTGGGAAAAGGGCACCTACGATGGCTGGACCGCCACCGGCGACGCGTTCGGCGCGGGCCCCGTCCGCCCGCAGGACACCCCGGACTACTTCCGAAGCCCCGGCGAACTCAACGTCTCGGGCACCTACTTCGTCACCTCCCACAACTACCGGGCCGGTGGCGGCGCGCCGGAGGCCGACCGGCACACCGGCAAGCTGACCAGCAGGCCGTTCACCGTCGACCGGCGGTTCGTGACGATGTGGGTCGGCGGCGGCAGCGCCCGCGACGCGACCTGCGTGAACGTGGTCGTCGACGGCAAGGTGGTCGCCGCGTTCACCGGCAGCAACCGCGAATCGCTCGCCGCGAGATCCGCCGATCTGCGCCAGTGGGCAGGCAGGACCGCGCACATCGAGGTCGTCGACACCGCCACCGGCGGGTGGGGCCACGTCAACCTCGGCCGGATCCTGTTCAGCGACCGCACCATCCGCAGGCGGCCGGTGGCATCGTCGCCCGACTTCGGCACGTTCTCCCTCGCCGCGCTGGAGGACACCGCGAGCGTGCGCGCGTCCGATGTGGACGGTTCGGTGACGGTGCCGTTCACCCTTGCGCCAGGGCAGTCCCGCACGGTCCGCTTCGTCTTCGGCTGGTACTTCCCGACCCCGGACCCGGTCAGCTTCGGGTGGCTCAAGGACGGCCAGCGGCTCAAACACCACTACGCCAGCAGGTTCGGCTCCGCCCGCGAGGTCGTCTCGTACCTGGCCAGGGAACGCGACCGGCTCGAGTCCGGCACCCGGAAATGGGTCCGGACCTGGTACGAGGACTCGTCGATGCCGCGCTGGTTCCTGGAGCGCACGCTGGCCACGGCGTCCACTTTGGCCACGAACACGTGCTACCGGTTCGACAACGGCCGCTTCTACGCGTGGGAGGGCATCTACTGCTGCGTCGGCACCTGCGGCCACGTCTGGAACTACGCGCAGTCGGTGGCGCGGCTGTTCCCCGATCTCGAACGCGACACCAGGGAGCGCGTCGACCTCGGCATCGCGCTGCTGCCCACCGGCGAGATCAAGAACCGGGGCGAGAGCGGTGACGGCTGGTTCGCCGACGGCCAGTGCGGCACGATCCTGCGGGTGTACCGCGAGCACCAGATGGCGCCGGACGGCCGGTTCCTCCGGCGGAACTGGCCGCAGGTGCGCAAGGCCGTCGACTGGCTCGTCAAGCAGGACGGCAGCGCGCCCAACGGGATACTCGAAGGCAGCCAGTGGAACACCCTCGACGCGCAGTGGTTCGGTGAGATCCCGTGGATCAGCGGCCTCTACGTCGCGGCGCTGCGGGCGGCCGCGGCGATGGCCGACGAAATGGGCGACCGCGCGTCGGCGAAGCGGTATGGCGGGCTCGCCGACCGCGGCGCGAAGTACCTCGCCGACGAACTGTGGGACGACGAGTACGGCTACTTCGTGCAGAAGGTCGATCCGAACCACCCGACCGCGGTGAACTCCAACCGCGGCTGCTACATCGACCAGATGTACGGGCAGGCCTACGCCGCGCAGCTCGGCCTCCCGCGCGTGTTCGCCGCGGACCAGGCGAAAACGGCGCTGCGCAACGTGTTCCGGAACAACTTCCTGCCCGATCCGGCCGGGTACCGCCCACCCGGCATCCCGATCGGACGCGTGTACGCGACCAAGGGCGAACCGGGCACGCTCATGTGCACCTGGCCGAACGGCGGCTCGGCCGAAACCGGCAGGGACGGGCCGGTCGGCTACTTCAACGAGGTGTGGACGGGCCAGGAGTACCAGTTCGCCGCGCACCTGTTCGCCGAGGGCATGACCACCGAGGCGCTGGCGGTGACCAAGGCCGTCGACGACCGCTACCACGGGGAGAAGCGCAACCCGTACAACGAAATCGAGTGCAGCGACCACTACGCCAGGGCGATGATGAGCTTCGGCACCTACCTGGCGGCGTGCGGGTACGAGCACCACGGGCCGCGCGGGCACCTCGGGTTCGCGCCGAGGATCACGCCGGAGGACTTCCGCGGCGCGTTCACCACGGCCGAGGGCTGGGGTCTCTACAGCCAGCGCCGCCGCGGCGACCGGCAGACCAGCGCGATCGAAGTCCGGCACGGCAGGGTCAGGTTGTCCACGCTGGCGCTCGAAGTGCCCGGCACCCCGCGCGACCTGGCGCTCTCGGGTGCGGTCGACCCGGCGCTGACCGCGTCGGCGAAACCGGTGTTCGAAACGAGCCAAGGCGTGACCGGGACACGCGTGGTGATCCGCTTCCCGTGGCCGGTCACCCTGCCGGAGGGCGCACGGCTGGAGTTGACGCTCTCACTCGGCTGACCCGCCCGGTGCGAGGGCGCGGGCGGGCATCGGCCCCGGCGAACGCCACGCCGGGGCCGATGCCGGGGCCCCGCGGGCGAAGCTCCTAAGGTGGCTTCCCATGGCCAAGTACTTCGACGTGCACCCGGACAATCCTCAGCGGCGCTCGATCGGCCAGGTGGTCGACATCGTGCGGGGCGGCGGGCTGATCGCCTATCCGACGGACTCCTGCTTCGCGCTGGGCTGCCAGCTCGGCAACAAGGACGGCATCGACCGGATCCGCACCATCCGGCACCTCGACGACCGGCACCACTTCACCCTGGTCTGCCAGGACTTCGCCCAGCTGGGCCAGTTCGTGCACGTCGACAACGCGGTGTTCCGCGCGATCAAGGCGTCCACCCCCGGCAGCTACACCTTCATCCTGCCCGCGACGAAGGAGGTGCCGAGGCGGCTGCTGCACCCGAAGAAGAAGACCGTCGGCGTGCGCATCCCCGACCACGTCGTCACGCAGGCGCTGCTGTCCGAACTCGGCGAGCCGATGCTGTCCAGCACCCTGCTGCTGCCCGACGAGGAAGAGCCGATGACGCAGGGCTGGGAGATCAAGGACCTGCTCGACCACTCGCTGGACGCCGTGATCGACTCCGGCGACTGCGGCACCGAGCCCACCACCGTCATCGACTTCTCCGCCGACGAACCCGAAATCGTCCGCCGCGGCGCGGGTGACGTGACCCGTTTCGAATGAGGCGTCACGGTTCCCGCGGGATCAGCCCCGCTTCGTAGGCGACGATCGCGGCGCGCACCCGGTTGCGCACCCCGAGCCGCCGCAGGATCGTGCTGACGTAGACCTTGACCGTGCCCTCGACCACGTTGATCCGGTTCGCGATCTCCACATTGGACAGACCGGCGCCGAGCAGCCCGAGCACCTCGCGCTCGCGCGCGGTCAGGTCGGCGAGCCCCTCGGTCACTTGTGGACGGTCCGCGAGCCGGTCGACGACGCGGCGCGCCACCAGCGGCGAGAGGTACGCCGCACCGGCCGCGACCGCGCGCACCCCGGCGACGATCTCGTTCGGATCGCCGGTCTTCAGCACGAAACCACCGGCGCCCTCGCCCAGCGCGCGCGTGATGTAGGAGTCGTCGGCGAAGGTGGTGAGGACGAGCACCGCGGTGTCCGTGCCGAGCCGCCGGATCTCGGCGGCCGCGTCGAGCCCGTCGAGGCCCGGCATCCGGATGTCCAGCACGGCCACGTCGACGCGGTGCGCGCGCACGCCCTCGACGGCGTCGTGGCCGTTCTCCGCCTCGGCGACCACGTCGATGTCCGGCGCGGACGCCAGCACGGCACGGACGCCCATCCGGACCACGGCCTCGTCGTCGGCGAGCAGTACGCGAATCATGCGGTCATCCTCCCGTGGTCACCGGCTCCGGTGCACCAGGAGGTCCTTGCCCGTGAGCACGCCGTCGCGGAAGCACAGGCGGAAGAGGTCGCCGTGCCGCTCGTCGAACGGGTTCGCGTGGGTGCTGTAGTACCGGCACGCCGGATCGGCGGGCGCCACCCTGGTCCGTCCCGGCAGCACGCGCGCCACGGACGCCTCGTCCTGACCGATCGCGAGCCGGTCGAATTCCGCGGGGTCGAGGACGGACGACGCCGCGTCGAACACCCTGTACCCGGCCACGGCGGCCACGACCGCCGCCGCGACCCCGACGGCCACCGCGATCGCCCGCTTGGCGCTGCGCCGGACGTCCTGGCGCATCCGGGTGCGGTACGCGCCGGTCGACGTAGGCGCCTCGGGCTCGGCGGGGACGAACGCCTCCACCACGAAGCCCTCGTCGGTCTTGCCCGCCTCGAAGCGCCCACCGATCAGGCCGACGCGTTCGGCGAGCCCGACGAGTCCGTGGCCGCCGCCCGGCCCGTCCCCGCCGGTGACCCCGGCGGTGGCGATCCGGAGATCCGTGCCGTCGTCGCCGTGCGTCACCAGCACGGAGACTTCGCTTCCCGGCGCGTGCTTCACCGCGTTCGTGAGTGCTTCGGCGAGGACGCGATGGATCGTGCGCGCGATGATCGGATGGCTCTGGTGCTCCCCTTCTTCGACGAGGGCCACCGCCAGCCCGGACGCTCGCGCGCCGTCCACGACGACCGCGACCGGTTGGACCGGCGCCTCGTGCTCGGTGCGGAGGAGGCGCACCACGTCGGCCACGCGTTCGGCCGCCGAGGTGACCGCGGCCCGCGCGCCCTTCGCCGCGTCGCGATGCTCCGGTGACAGGCCCGTGTCGACCTCGAGCGCCCCGATCCTCAACGCGGCCAGTGCCAGTTCGTGGCCGAGGAGGTCGTGCATCTCGCTCGCCAGCCGCGCGCGTTCCCGCGCCTCCGTCTGTTCCGCCTCCCGCTCGAGTTGCTCCGCGCGCTCCCAGCCGCCACGGACCAGTTGCTCGTACCGGCGCCGGTACCGGCCCGCTGTCCACGGCACGACGGCCAGCACGGCGACGCCCGCACCCGAAGACAGCGCCGAGTCCAGCGCGCCCAGCACGGCGAGCGGTACGGCGACCGCGGCCGAGGTGCCGAGTACCAGCACGACCACACCGTCACGGCCGGACGCCGCGCCACGACCGGCGAAGAAGGCGACCGCCGCCAGTCCGAGCGCGGGGGCGCCCATTCCGATCGCCGAGTCGGCCTGGGCGTGCGCGGTGTAGGTGACCACCCAGCCCGCGATCCCGACCGCGAGCGCGGTCGCAGGCGAGCGCGAGACCGTGAACGCCACGACGAGAAGCACCGCGAGCGCGAACGCCGTCTCGGCAACGGAGAACCGGCCCGGCCCGGACACCACGGCCGCCCACAGCACCGGTACCGCGGCCACCACGAACAGCATGCGCACGCGCCCCATCATCGCTGACCGGGCACCCGCGGGATCCGCACGGTCGGCGTGTCCTGGCCAGGTCCGCGGCCGAGCACCACGGGCAGCCGCGACCGCAGCCGGGCCACGACCGGGGTCAGCGGCCGGGCCAGCAGGGGAAGCATCGTCGCCACCGCGGCGCCGAGCAGGAGGCCGACGAGCACGTCGTGCGGATAGTGCACGCCGACGAACACCCGCGACGCGGCCGCGAGCAGTGCGACCGGTACGGCGATCCAGGCGGCACGGCGGTTCGCGAACACGATCGCGACCGCGGCGGCACCCGCGAGCACGGCGTGGTTGCTGGGAAAGGACCAGTCGCCGTATTCGGGGCAGTCCGCGATGACGTGGCGCGCACGGCACGGCCGGTCCTCCTGCCACAGGGTCTTCACCACCTCGCTGACCAGGTAGGCCGCGGTGACGACGACGGGCGCGAGCGCCGCAGTCGTCACCGCCGCCGCCGACCTGGACCGCGCGCGCCAGAAGTTCACCGCGCACACCAAGGCGAGCAGGACGAGCAGTGCCTGCGTCGCGACGGCGGCGAAGGCTCGCACGAACGCCGGCGCGGCGTTCGCGATGTCGACGATGTCCAGGTAGAGGCTTTCGGTTTCGAGCATGCGGACGACGGTAGGAAGATCGCGGGCGCGGATCATGCCGCTTGCGGCACCGGGCGCACCTGTCGATCGGCAGTGCGCCGGCCCTGTCGGTCGACAGGGTCAGGGCTTCGCGCGCGTGGCCGACAGCGGGGGCTCGAAGCTGGCCGTGGCGTCGAACGCGGCGCGGCGGGAAGCGCGCCGCAAGGTCGCGAGCACCGCGGGCCCGACGAGCAGGATCGCCACCACGTTGGTGATGGCGCGGCCGGTGTCCCAGCCCAGCGTCGAGGTGAGCAGCGAGAACACGACGAAGCGGTTCAGGTTTTCCAGCAGTGGCGCGCCCGGCACGAATTCGAGGCCGGTGGTCGCGCCGGTCGTGGAGGTGCCGACGAGGAACGGCCACGACCACATGTTCATCGCGAACCCGAAGAAGTACGCCGCGAACACCCCGTAGACGGCGAGCATCGCGATCTCCGGCTTCCCCCGCGGCCGTCGCGGCAGGAGCCCCGCGCCGAGGCCGAGCAGCGACGACGCCAGCATCTGGAACGGCAGCCACGGCCCCACGCCCGCGGTCAGCAGCGCCGATACGAACAACGACGTCGAGCCGAGCACGAACCCGAAGCCGGGCCCGAACACGCGCCCCGCCAGCACCAGCAGGAAGAACACCGTCTCGATCCCGCCCGTGCCCGCGCCGAGCGGGCGCAGCGCCGCGTTGATCGCGGACAGCACCCCGAGCATCGCGAGCGCCTTCGAATCGATGCCGCCGCTGCTCAGCTCGGCCAGCACGATGGCGATCAGCACGGGCAGGGTGACCAGGAAGACGTACGGCGCGTCCGTGCTGTGCGCCCGCACCCCCGGTTCCGGTGACACGAACAGCGGCCAGAAGAAGATGGCCAGCCCGAGCACGACGGCCACGGTCAGCACCAGCGTGGCGCGCAGGCTGATCCCGACCGCGCCCGGCCTGCCGAGGAACCGTTCGCCGTTCATCGGCCCAGCGCCTTCTCGACCTCGGCGACGGTGAGCCATTCCTGTGGTGCCAGCACTTTCGCCACCTGAGGAGCGAACGCGGGCGAGGCGACGACGACCTCGCGGGTCGGGCCGTCGGCGACGACCTCGCCCTCGGCGAGCACCACCACCCGGTCCGCGGCCGAGGCGACGAACTCGACGTCGTGCGTCGCGACCGCGATCGCGTGCCCCGCCGCGGCGAGTTCGCCCAGCACCGAGGCGAGGTGCCGTTTCGCGTGGTAGTCGAGCCCGCGCGTCGGCTCGTCGAGCAGGAGCACCGGCGGCGCGGCGACGAGCTGGATCGCCAGCACCAGTGCCAGTTTCTGGCCCTCGGACAGGTCACGCGGGTGCCGCCCGCCGTCGATGCCGGGGGTGAGCCGGTCCAGCAGCGCGCGGCAGGAACCGGCTGCCGCACCGGATTCGGCGTCCGCCTGCGCGCATTCGGCGTCGACCGAGTCCAGGTAGAGCAGATCGGACGGCGTCTGCGGCACGAGCCCGACGAGCGTTCTCGCGTGCTGCGGCTTCAGTGCCTTCGGGTCCTTCCCCCGCACGGTCACCGTGCCGTCCGCGCGCGTGCCGCTGCCCTGCACCGCCCACAGCAGCGAGGACTTCCCCGACCCGTTGCGCCCCATCATCGCGACGACCTCCCCGCCGCGGAGGTCGAGGCTCACCGCGCGTACGGCGAGCACGTCGCCGTAGCGCACCACGACTTTCGACGCCGCGAGTACCGTTTCCCCTTGCCGCCCAAGGCAATCCGAGCGGGTTGTCTCGGCGAGCCGCGCTCGCAGCGGTGCCGCGGCACGGCGGGCGTCGCGGACCGACAACGGCAACGGGTCCCACCCCGCGACGCGGCCCAGCTCCACGATCGGCGGCGCCACATCGGAAATCTTCATCATCGACGCGGGCTCGCCGTCGCGGACGGTGCCGTCGCCGGGCAGGTACAGCACGCGGTCGGCGTACTGGACGACGCGTTCCATCCGGTGCTCGGCGATCACCACCGTGGTGCCGAGGTCGTGCACGAGCCGGGTGATCGCGGCGAGCACCTCCTCGGCCGCGGTCGGATCGAGCGCGGAGGTCGGCTCGTCGAGCACCAGCACCGCGGGGTGCGCGGTCAGCACCGCCCCGATCGCGACCCGCTGCTGCTGGCCGCCGGACAGCGTCGCCAGCGGCCTCGCCCGCAGCTCCGCGATGCCGAGCAGGTCGAGGGTTTCCTCCACCCGCTTGCGCATGACCGCGGCAGGCACGGCGAGCTGCTCCATGCCGTAGGCGAGCTCCTCTTCGACGGTGTCGGTGACGAACCCGGCGAGCGGGTCCTGCCCCACGACACCGACCAGCTCGGCGAACTCCCTCGGTGGCTGATCCGCGGTGTCCACTCCGGACACCCGGACGCTGCCGCGGAGGCGGCCACCGGTGAAATGCGGCACCAGCCCGTTGACCAGGCCGAGCAAGGTCGACTTGCCCGCACCGGTGCGCCCGGTGACCAGGCACAGCTCGCCTTCGGCGACGGTGAAGTCCACATCGGACAGCACGGGCGCCACCTCGTCGGTGTAGGTCACTTCGACACCGGAAAACTCGATCACACGGCCGCCTTCACCAGTTCGGGCGGTGGCGCCAGCACCGCGGGGAGCGCACCGAGCAGCAGCGAGCCCGCGTGCCACAACGAAAGTTCCGGCCACTGCAACGGCGTCAGCGACGGCACCAGATTGCCGGGGTCGACCACGCCGGTGAGGAACAGCGACGCGCAGGCTCCGACACCGGAGCACACCACCGCGATCTCCTCCCAGCGCCACGGATCCGGCCGGTACACGCTGCGCCGGATCCGCCTGCCGCCGAGCACGAACCCGGCGCCGGAGACCACGAGCCCGGCGATCAGCAGCGGCACGCCGAGGACGGTCGACGTGCCGTCCAGTACGCCGTACGTCCCGGCGCACACGCCGACGAGCCCGCCGAGGACGCAGCACCCGATCAGCGCCCTGGTGCGCCGGGTCAGCGAGCCGAGGCGGCCGTACCCGCGCGAGTCCATCGCCGCGGCGAGCTGCAGCGAGCGGGACAGCGCGTCCTCGAGCACGGGGATCGCGATCCCCTTCAGCGCGCGAAGCCCGCCCTGACGCCCCGCCCGCAGCCGTCGCGCCCTGCGCACCCGCTGCACGCTTTCCACCAGCTGCGGTGCGACCGACAGCGCCACCGTGACCGCGGTGCCCACCTCGTACAGCGCGCCAGGCACCGCTTTGAGCATGCGCTTCGGGTTCGCCAGCGCGTTCGCGGCACCGACGCACAGCACCATCGCGGCCAGCCGGAGCCCGTCGTAGAACCCGCCGAGCAGTTCCTCCGCCGAGGTCGGCCCGAGCAGCGTGATCCCGGCGGCGAAATCGGGCAGCGGGATCCTCGGCAGGGTGAACAGCACGTGGCCGCCGTCCTGCCCGCCGAGCAGGATCCGGAACAGCACGCGCATCACCACGATGAACGCGGCGAGGCAGGCGTAGAGCCGGAAGGCCAGTGCCCACGGCGCGTCACCACGCCGCGACGCGACGACGAACGCCACGATCGCGATGATCAGCGCGAGCAGGATCGGGTTGGTGGTGTGGCCGGCCGCGACCGCGAGCGCCAGCGCCCACGCCCACCAGGCACCGGGGTGCAGTGTCCTAGGCAGCCGCACGGTTGCGCCGCCAAGCCAGGTATCCGGCGCCACCGCCGAGCACGAGGGCGCCGGCGCCGCCGATCAGGGCGCCCCACGGGAAGCCCTTGTCCGCCTGCCCCGGCAACTCGCCGCCGCCGGTCCAGGCCACCCCGCCCGGCGCGACCCCGCCGACCGGATCGTCCACTGTGGACGTCGTTGGCGCGGGTGCGGTGCTGCCGGGTGGCGGCGGCGCGGGGCTTCCCGCTGGCGAGGGCGGTGACGGCGGTGCGGCCCGCGTGCTGCCGGGGGCCGCGCCCTTCGGCGCCTGTGGCACGCCTTCCCGGCCGGGGATGGCGCCGCCCTGGTCCGGTGGCGGAGCCTCGACCGGCTGGTCGGGCCGCAGCGGCGCGATCCTCGGCGGCGGGGTCGTGCCGGCGGCGCGGCCCTTCGAGAAGGACCAGCCCTCGAACGTGCCCACGGGCGGTTTCCGGTTCGTCAGGCCGTATTCGCTGTGGGTCCACGATCCGCCGTTCGGCGCGTGCCAGTACGACCAGTAGGCGTTCGGCGGCGGGGTGTCGATGCAGGCTTCGGTGTCCGCGCCGGGCTTTCCTTCGATCCGGCAGAGGAACGCGAGCCCCCACCGCTGGACGCCGGTGACCTCGATCCCGGCGTTCTGCACCGCGGTCAGCCCGCTTTCCTGGCCGCCGGGCGCGCACCGGATGACCACCGGCCCGCCGAGGTCCTGGAAGTCGATGACGACGGTGATCCCGTTGCCGTCCTGGCAGTACCCCGGCGTGCCGCGGTGCTGGTCGACCGCCGACGCGGGTGTCCCCGTCACGACGAACGACACGAGCAGCACGGCCGCCGCCAGCAGCCGGGCCTTCACGACGCCTTCCTTCGCATCGCGCGCCGGGTGACGACCCAGTACCCGGCTCCTGCCAAGGCGAAGCCGAGCAGCACCGACGAGCCGATCCCCCACGGCCCGCGCAGGAAGTCGCCGAACCCGTCCGCGGGCGGCAGTGCCTCCGCGTGGCCGACCGGGCCAGCGCGGACGACGGGTGGTGTCGGCGCCGCGAGATCGGGCGGTGCCACCGGCGGAACCGGGGGCAGCGACGCGGCGGGAGGCGCGCCCGCGACATCGGGCAGCAACCCGCCGAAGCCGGGCGCTGCGGGCGAGGATGCCGGTTGCCCGGCGTGTCCAGGGGCCGGAGCGCCTTGCGGTGAACCCGGATTCGCCGGTGACACTGGCCTTCCCGGTGGCACGGGATTTCCTGGTGGCACGGGCTTTCCCGGCCGCGGGGGCACGGTCGTCGGCGCGGTGGCGGCCAGCCCGAGCAGCGCCTGCGCGGTGGCCCGGCGGAGCTGGTCCTGCCTGGCGTTGCCCGCCCAGAAGGCGGCGGGATCGGCCAGGATCTCCGAGTACTTGTCCGCGTTGACCGCGACCGCCCCCGCCATCGCGGGCACCGGGATGTCCTCGGGGAGTTGCATCGAAACGAGCCAGCCGACGGCGCGGCCCGCGGCGGGGGCGGAGCCGGCCTTGGTCAGCGCGACCGCGGCGAGCCCGGTGCTGTTCGCGCTGACCCCGTCCTGGGACACGAAACCGCCGTCGCCGCGCTGACGTGCCCGCAGGTAGGCGGCCCCCTTCGCCAGTGCGGCCCGGTCGCCGCCGGTTTCCGCGAGCGCCCACATCGCCATCGCGGTGTAGTCGGCGCTCTCCTGGGGGTCGACGGCGGCGCAGGTGGAAGCGGGGTGCTGGTAGTCAGCGGGCCGGAACCCGCCGTCGGGGCACTGCTGGCGGACCAGGTACCCGAGCGCGGCGCGCTGATCGGCGCGCCGGTCGTGCTCGTGGATCGCGAGCAGCGCCAGCGACTGGTCGAACACGTTGGACGCGTCGGCCTCCGGGTCGTAGGGCTTCCCCGCGGTCAACCGGCGGTAGCGCCCGGTGGCGGGGTCGAAGGTCTCGGCGAGCTGCGCGACGAGGTCGACCGGTTTCTTGGCGGCGTCGACGCCCCATTGCTTCGGATCCACGCCCGCGCGCCCGGCCACCATGAGGTACTTGGCGATGATCCCGGCGTTTCGCACGGTCGCGCTGTAGTAGCTCCCGCGCAGCCGCTCGACGCTCGCGTCGAACTCGGCGCCGGTGCGACCGGCGTCGTGCAGCCCGATCAGCGCGTCCGCGGTGAGCCCGCCGTCGACGTTCTTCGGCGAGGCCGGGGCGGGAAAGCCGTGCCCGTTGCGGGCGAGCTCGCGTTCCAGGAAGCTCGCCGAAACCGCGGCCTGCGCGGGCACCGCGGGTTTCGCGACGACGGGTGCCGTCGCGAAACCCATGGCGAGCAAGCATCCACAAAGGACACCCGCGAAGCGGTTCAGCTGCCGGTGTTCCATGCGGGATCCTTGGCTTGCGCCAGCGTGAGGCTCATCTGGTTGGGGTCGGACGCGGTACCGGCGCCGAAGGAAAACCCGAGCACGACACCGGAAGCGGGCTGGTAGGTGTCGACGCCTTCCTCCGCGTACCCCCAGTTCGCGTTGGCGTTGTCGGGAACCCAGAACGCCCAGTACCCGGCGTTGGGCCGGAACCCGGTGCACGGGTCGTTCGCGGTGGTCGGGAGCGACTGGATCCGGCACAGGTAGTCGTACGGGCCGCTCTGCCCCTCACCGGTGCCGTGTTCGGGGGCGAGGCCGACATCGGTGAGCGCGGCGAACGCGGTGGCCGGCGCGCCGGTGTCGCAGCGGCGGACGACCTGCCCGCCGGGGAACTTGGTGAGATCGGCGACCACGGTGACACCGGTGGTGCCGGTGCAGGGGCCGTCGGTCCAGGCCAGCGCCGGTCTGGCGGTGGCGGTGGCGGTTCCGATCGCGAGGAGCGAAACCAGGATGGACAGCAAGGCGAGCGCGCGCCGAGTCATGTCGTTGCCTTTCGCGGACTGCGTTTCGCAGCCCGCGCCGCCCGCGAACGGGCCCGGGCCCGTACTGCGAAGCGCGACAGTGGTTGCGGGCCGAACCCCGGGCAGGCACTCCGGCTCGCGGCGACCACGTCGTGGTGCCGCATACGGTTGCGCGTCAGCGCCGGCTTCGCACCGGCTTTCCCCACCCAGAGTTCGTGAGGCCGCCGTGAAGCGGCCGCCGGAAACCGTAACCCACATCAGTGAAGTAAGGGAAGCGATCGTGGACACACCGGGGCACACTCACCGGAATGCCGGAGCGCGCTCCAGGCCGACGGCGCGGTTTGCCCCGGAACGCGGGCGGGAAACCGGGCACAATCGGAGCGAACGACCCCCGGAGAGAAACAGGACTTCCCGTGACGACCACCGCCGAGCTGCTGACCGACGCCTTCGACCGGATCCGCCAGATCGTCCACCAGAGCGTCCGCTCGCTGACCGCGAAGGATCTCGCCGCGCGCCTGGACGACGAGGCCAACTCCATCGCGTGGCTCGTCTGGCACCTGACCCGCGTCCAGGACGACCACATCGCCGGGGTCGCCGGGCTCGACCAGGTGTGGACGGCGGACGGCTGGGCCGACCGGTTCGCGCTGCCCTTCCCCTCGGCGGAAATCGGGTACGGCCAAAGCAGCGACGAGGTCGCCGCCGTGCGGCCGGACTCCCCCGACCTCCTCGTCGGCTACCACGACGCGGTGCACGAGCAGACCGTCGGCTACCTGCGCGGGCTCACCGACAAGGACCTGGACACCATCGTCGACGAGGCGTGGGATCCGCCGGTCACGCTCGCGGTCCGGCTCGTCAGCGTCGTCTCCGACGACCTTCAGCACGCTGGCCAAGCCGCCTTCATTCGAGGCGTGCTAGAACGCCGCTGAGTCTGGTCCCTGAAGGCGCCCTTGAGGGAATCCGATGCCCCGAAGGCGCCCTTCAGGGCGTGCGCTGGGACCTCACAGCCCGCGCCTCTTCCTCGTCCCCGCGCCGATGCTCCCAAAAGAGCCTTCAAGAGCGCGAAACATCACGAACGTGGCCTTCGCGGGCCCGGCCGCATGCCCCGAAGGGGCCCTTGAGGGAATCTGACGCCCCAAAAGGCACCCTCAAGACATCACCGCCACCAACGCCCGCGCCACGAGGGCCGAGAACGCGGCGTCAGATTCCCCGAAGGCGCCCTTCAGGGACCAAGCCCCGGCGGCTCCGCCACCCGTCGCACCGGAATCGACGCGACGCATCATCGCTGTGACCGAATGGGGCTCCAACGCCACGTTCCCGGCCCTCGCGGACATGCGGCGGATGCTGTTCATGCCCCGCCCCCGCGAGAACTCAGCGCTTGGCGGTTCGGGCGAGTTTGGCCAGCTGCCAGAGACCGGTGTTGGGGAGGTAGGCCTGGCCCAGCGCGATGCCGATGCGGGGCAGGTCGGCTTCGTCGCGGAAGGCGAGGTACATCGGCTCGCAGCGGGGCTTGAACTTCGCCTTGAACGCGTGCAGCGAACGGAAACCGTAGTAGGGCTCCATCATCGAGCCGAGCGAGTCGAGCACCCGCTCCGCCGCGTTGGCGGGGCCGTCGTCCGCGCTGCGGGCCAGCGGCGCGCCGGACAGCGAGACGAAGGTGGCGCCGGACTCCTTGAACGCGAGGCACGACGACGCGATCAGGAACTCCATCACCGGGCGGAACCCGCCGGTGCGCCTGCGCATCATGTCGAGCGTCCAGCCGCCGACCACGCCCGCCTCGGAATCGCTCGGCCGGTGCACCGGCATCCACGACGTCACGCCGTGCACGGTGCCGCTGGTGTCGATCGCGAGCCCGACCTTGGTGCGCGGGTCCATCGCCTCGTCGACGCCGCCGAGCGTGAAGCCCATCTCCGGCATGCCCTTGTCGCTGATCCACTCCTCGGAAATGGCGCGGACCTGGGAGATCACCGCACGCGGTTGTTCGGCGAGGGTCACCAGGCGGAACTCGATGCCTTCCTTGGCCGCCTTGTTCAACGCCGACCGCACGTCCTGCCACGCCTTGCCGCGGAACTGGAGGGTTTCCAGGTCGATCAGCGTGTCCTCGGCGACCTGGACCTGCTGCCAGCCGAGTTCCTTCGTCGTGGCCAGCACGTCGGCGGTCGCGGAGAACACGCAGGGCACCAGCCCCGCCTGGTCGCAGTGGTCGACGAACTCGGTGACGGTCCGGCCGCTGCCGCCATCGGGGGCGATCGGGTCGCCCAGCGCCACGGCGACCCTGGCGTGGCGGCGGTAGGCGAGGTACGAGTCGCCGTCGGCGGAGACGAAGTACGAGTTCTCCGGCCAGGTGCTCATCCACGACACCGAGCCGCCGCCGTGGCGGGCCAGCAGTTTCCGCGCCGTCGTCGAGTCGTCCGCCTCGTGCTTCCACGCCTGGCGCAGGGTCCGCCGCGACGGGACGCGGAACGCGCCGCGCGCCACGATGAGCAGCATCAGCTCGGCTGTCCACAGGAGATTGTCCACAAAGAACAGGGAAAGTCCGCCACTTTCGTACCCGCCACTGAACAGGTCGATCAGCGACAGCAGCCCGGCGAGCAGCACGCCCTGCGCGGTGACGAACGCGGTCAGGCCGATCGAGCACCACCACGCCAGCTTGCTGCCGCGGCGAAGCCCGTTCAGCATCGGGATCACGACGGCGCAGAGCACGGTCAGCTCGAGACCGGACAGCGACACCGCGGTCGACGACCCGAACGGCCCTTCCGCGGGCACCAGCCACATCACGATCTCGGCGACCGTCAGCAGGAACAGCCCGACGCCCGCGAACAGCCGCCACTCCCGCATGCTCGGCCTGCCCATCCGCTGCGCGCGGTGCCTGCCGACCAGCTTCGGCCCGAGCGGCAACGCGATGACCACCGCGAAGAAGTGCACGAGATCCGCGAACGAGCCCACGTAGATGACCGCGACGGAGACGTAGGTGACCAGGCCCGCGCGGATCCGCAGCCGCCACGGCGACCGGATCGCGGCGGCCGCGATCGCGAGCATCGCCAGCGCCCCGCCGGAGTAGCCGACGTCCATCAGCGTGCCTGCCCGTTCGGCCCAGTCCCAGCCGGAATCGCGCACCAGCGCGAGGAATCCGACAGCCGCGAGCACGCTCACGATCTGCGTCGCGACCGAGAGCACGATCGTGCGGCGGGTGCCGAGCCGCCATTCGGCGAACCCGACGAACAACGCGAAGCTACCGACCATCGGCAGATAGAACAGCGGGACGACGGCGAAGAACGGCCCCACCAGCAGCGTCCACCAGTGCCCCGCCTCCGTCGACGGCAGGCCGTAGGCGACGTAGGGGAACATCGCGCTGTCTTCGACCGCACTCCACAACGTGCCGCTCGCGACGGACAGCACGAGCATCACGGCCACCACGATCGTGGTGAACGGCAGCCTGCGGCGCAGCAGCGTCGCGGTACGGCGAATCGCACCCGGTGCGCGGTACTCCACCTGCCGCTCGGCCCTCGGCGGCTTGGCGAGCACCGGCGGTGTCGTCGTGATGGTCGTCATACCGCTCAAGGTAAAGGGTCGGCACCGCATGCCGACATGGGGTGAACCCCACTTCCGGGTGGGTGTTTTCTCTACCATCCGGTGGCGTACCGGGCACTGGTCACCCGCGGTATCACCACCCTACCGGCCGGTTCGCCCGCCGTCACGGGAAGCGCGGTACCCGATCCGCCACCGGTGGCAGGCCGAACGGGCGGTGCGGCAGGCTCTGGTACCAGTACGCCACCGAGGACAGGTCGTCGCGGCGCTTGTTCGCATGGCCGTGCTCGATCGTCACGCGCACGGATTCGTGGAAGACCACCGGATCTTCGATGTGGAAGCGGTACAGCGAGACCTGCCCGCTCCAGTTGGGGCCGCCGGGCAGCGTGATGCCGTGGTAGGGCGCGTGGTACTCCTGATCGGGGCACCACGCGGTGTTGAAGTAGTCCTCGGTGCCGGTGCCGTGCAGGCGCGGCGGGAAGGGCTCGCCGTCGATGAAGATCATGTCGTCGCCCTCGCCGTACCAGTTCCACTGGCCGGTGTGCCGCAGGTTCTGCACGTTGAGCACGCAGCCGACGTAGTGCCCGTGGCCTTCGGCGTCGAGGATGACGTAGTTGCCGTCGCCGTCGAGGTTCGTACCCTCCAGCAGGTACTCCTGGTTGGTCTGGCCCTCGTCGCTGATGCCGTCGGCGGGGTTTTCCCGGCGCCACTGCGCGTGGAAGTACCCGAGGCCGGGTTCCGCGCTCCCGTAGGTCTCGTAGTCGATGTAGTAGTAGAAGTAGACCGGTTCCGTGCTCAGCTCGCTGAGCAGTTCCACCTTGGCGCGCCCGGCGTAGGGCATCGCGAACCAGCAGTTGAACCCCTTGCCGTCCTGCGGGCTCATCTGCAGCGGCGCCGACACGAAGTTCGCGGTGCGGCCGAATCCGATGCCGAAGAAGTCGCCGAGCGGCACCAGCACGCTCGGCGCCTCCTGGTCGTCCCAGGTGATCTTCAGCACCAGCCTGCGCAGGTAGTCGTTGTCCGCGAGGTTCGGCCCCTTGCCGTCCGGCAGCGCCACCGTGCACCAGATGTGCGTGATCGCGCCGGGGCCGGTGAGATCGGCCAGCACCGCTGTCTCGCCCGGCCCGACGGTGAGTCGATCGTCGTTGCCACCGCTGCGATCCCAGCTCGACTCGCGGCCGCGGCGCGAGTAGCGCAGTCGGGGCAGGTCGCGGAGGCTGCTGCCGAAGGTCCCGTAGCCTCGATCGTCCACTATGTACTCCCGTTACTTCAGTCCGGTCGTCTTCAGCGAGTCGATGAGCCGCCGCTGCCCGATCAGGAACACCACCACGGTCGGGATCGCCGCCAGCACCGCACCCGCCAGCACGTACTGGTACTGCGACGCGTACTGGCCCTGCAGCCCGGAAACGCCGACCTGCACCACGCGCAGGCTCTCGTCCTGCGTCACCGCCAGTGGCCACAGGAAGGAGT
The DNA here is from genome assembly GCF_039529815.1 of Amycolatopsis minnesotensis. Taxonomy (NCBI): domain Bacteria; kingdom Bacillati; phylum Actinomycetota; class Actinomycetes; order Pseudonocardiales; family Pseudonocardiaceae; genus Amycolatopsis; species Amycolatopsis minnesotensis. The sequence continues at coordinate 63,442 of NZ_BAAANN010000012.1, forward strand.
TCCAGTTGGCCAGGAAGAACAGCACCGCGAGCGAGGCCAGCATCGGACGGCTCAGCGGCAGGATGATGCGCCAGTAGATGCCGAAGTACCCGCAGCCGTCCAGCCGCGCCGCCTCCTCCAGTTCGCGCGGCACGCTCAGGTAGAACTGGCGCAGCAGGAAGATCCCGAACGCGTTGAAGATCCCCGGCACGATCAGCCCGGCGTAGCTGTCGACGAGCCCGAGCAGGCGCACCACCAGGAACAGCGGCACCAGGATCACCGGCAGCGAGATGAGCAGCGTGCCGACCACCATCGCGAACGCGAACCCCCGGCCGCGGAAACGCAGTCGTGCCAACGCGTACGCCGCCATCGAGTGCAGGAACAGCGCGATCACGGTCACCGTGATCGCGACGAACGCGCTGTTCGCCATGTACCGCGCGAACGGGATCTGGGTCAGCACGTACCCGAGGTTGCCGAGGGTGAACTTCGTCGGCAGCTCCGAGGACAGCACGTCGCCGCCCGGCCGGAACGCGCTCAGCAGGAGCCAGAGCAACGGCAGCACGGTCAGGAACGCGATCAGGTAGGCGAAAACCGCCCTCGGCCCGACGCGCCCGCGCGGGGTCTCAGTCCTCATCGAACCGCCCTCCCCTGGTGAGCGCGAACAGGACGCCGGTGATCACGATCAGCGCGGCGACCACGATCGCGCAGATCGCCGCCGCGTACCCGAACCGGCCGAACTGGAACGCCTGCTGGTAGGCGTAGAACACGACGGTCGAGGTCGCGTTCGCCGGCCCGCCCTTGGTGGTCACGAACACCAGGTCGAAGGCCTGCAGCCCGGTGACCGCGTTGACCGTCGAGGTCACCAGCACGAAGAAGCTGGTCGGGCGGATCGCGGGCCAGGTGACGTGCCGGAACTTGCGCCACGCGCCGGCGCCGTCGACGGTCGCCGCGTCGTAGAGCTCGCGCGGCACGTCCTGCAACCCGGCGAGGAAGATCAGCATCTGGTACCCGGCCAGGAACCACACGCTGATCAGCACGAGCGTGACGAGCGCCAGTGCCGGATCGCCGAGCCACGAAACGTCACCGAGCCCGAGCGGGCCGAGGATCCTGCTGACGATGCCGGTCTTGTCGGTCAGCAGGAACTGCCACAGCAGGCCGATCACCACGAGGCTGATCACGTTGGGCAGGAACAGCGCCGCCCGCACCGCGCCGATCCCGGGGAAGTGGTCCCGCACCAGCAGCGCGAGCCCGAGGCTGACCAGGAAGGCGACCGGCACGAACAGCACGGTGTAGAGCGCGGTGACGCCGAAGCTCTTCCACAGCACGGAATCGCCTGCCATCAACCGGAAGTTCTGCAGCCCGGCGAACTTGATGTTGCCGAAACCGTCCACATCGAACAGTCCGACGGCGAGCGCGAGCAGCGCGGGCACCACCACGAACAGGACGAGCCCGATCCCGTCCGGGGCGAGGAACCCCCACGCCGCCCTGCCCTCCCCTCGGGAGCGCGCGCGGGTCTTCGGTCGTCGCAGGACTTCCGTCATGGCACCCTCACTGGATCGCCGCCCCCTGGTACCGGGACAGGAAGGTGTTGATCTGGTCGGACGCGGCCGCGGTCACCTCGGCCGGGTTCGCGCCGTCGAGCTGGCACGACTGGAGCGCGTCGGAAACCGCGCGGTACAGCTCCGGCGGGTACCGCGGTTCCGGGGTGCCGGTCGGCGCGATCACGTCGACGAAGGTGCGCATCGGGCCGCTGGCGAACGCCCCGTGCGCCGCCGCGGCGTCCCGGACCGAGGCGCGGGCGGGCAGGTTCGTCTTGGCGACGGTGTTCCATTGACGGCACCGCTCGACGCCCGCGTCGTCGAGGGAGCCGAGCGCCCACGCCACGAACTCCGCCGCGGCCTGCGGGTTGCGGCCCTTCGCGTTGGCCACCATGGCCCAGCCGCCGAGCGCGGTCACGGGCTTGCCGCCCGGCGGCACGGGCAGCGGCGCCACCCCGTACCGGAAGTCCGGCTGCTGCTGGGCGATCTCCGACACCGCCCAGATACCGATCTGCTGCATCGCGGTGTAGCCCTGCGCCAGGTTCGAGATCGAGTCGTTCGCGCCCTTCCCGCGCACCCGTCGCGGTGCGACCCCGGCGTTCACCGCGTCCTGCCACAGCTTCATCGCCGCCCGGGGCGCCGCCGCGTCGAGCGCACTCGACCGCTGGTCCGCGGACAGGACCGAGCCACCGCCCATCCACAGGAACGGGTACCAGGTGAAGTTCTGGTAATAGCTGGGCGAGGTCTCCAGCAGGAGCCCGAACTGGTCCGGGGTGGTGAGCTTGCGCGCGACGTCGAGCAACTGGTCCCAGGTCTTCGGCACCTCCGCTTCGGACAGCCTGGCTCGCTCGAACGCCTGCTCCGAATAGAGCAGCGCGAGCGGCTCGATCTCCATCGGCAGCCCGTAAACGCGGTTCTCGACCGTGCGCGTGCCGAGTACGCCGGGCAGGAAGTCCGCGCGGGCCTTTTCGCTCAGGTGCGGCGTGATGTCGACGAGAGCGCCGCCGTTGTAGTAGCGGAGGAAGTCGCCGGGGCTGATCAGGAACACGTCCGGCCCGGCACCCGCGCTGAACGCGGTCTGCAGCGTGGGACCCGTCTGGTACTCCTGCGGCGGGATGTACCGCAGCCGGACCTTGACCTGGTGGCTCGCGTTCCAGTCGTCGGCGAGCTTGACGAACCAGTCGGCCTGCGACTTCGGTGTCCCGTTCGGACCGTAGAAGTTCCAGAACGTGATCTCGCCGGGATCCCTGCCCGGCGCGCATCCCGCCAGTGCCGAGGTGGCCAGCGCACCGGCACCGGCGGCGCGGAGCACCTCGCGCCGCGACCACGGTCGTGCCCCGGACATGATCACCCACTTCCCAGCAACGCCGCCGCTGAGTAATCGATTTCCGGACGCTATTAGGTGAGTTCGGGTGCCGTCAACCCTCCCCCGAGCCCGCGACCCGGTCCGTCGCCGCGAGCCGTGATGCCCCGAAGGTGACGTTCAGGGACCTGAGCGCCCCGAAGATCACTTTCGGGGCATCAGCCACCATGGCCACCCGCCCGCGAGAGTGCGAAAAGTGGCGCTCAGCGCCCCGAATGCCGCTTTCGGAGCGCGGCGGCCCGCGCTCGCACACGCCATCACGGTGCCCCTCGGGGCAGCCAAATCCCCGAGGGGCACCTTCGGTGCGTGCGCCGAGTACGAGCAGGCCGACGACCGCGGTCCACCGCGCGATGAACGCGGAGATCGTCCCGGCGACCGGGTTCACCACCGCCGATATCCGGTCATGGCGAAGCGAACCCTTGCCCGCGTTCGGCGAGCGCTTCGCGCAGTATCCGCAGTGCTTTCGGCCCCATTCCGTGCAGCTTCGCCAGCTCGGACTCGGTCACCGCGGTGAGCTGCTCGAGGCTGGTGTACCCGGCGTTGACCAGTGCGGCTTCGGCCGGTCGGCTCGTCTTCGGGAAATCGGTCATGTCCCCCTCCACATCTCCAGTGCGCAGAGCATCGCACGGCACACCGACAGTAACGGCGCACCGAGCGGGGAATCTTGCACCGCAACGAATTCCGGCTCCCCGGGGCGGCCCCGATGGGCTAGGTTTGCCTCCGTGAAGCCCTCGATCTGGCGCGTGCTCGCCGCCACCGCCACCGCGGTCGTCCTCGCGATCGCGACCTCCTCGACCAGCATCGGCATCGCCGACTGGCGCGAGGCCTCGCGGCAGCCGTCGTTCGACAAGGAGCTGCGGAAGCGGATCGCGGCGACGAAGGCGTACGTGGCAGGCAGGCCGGGGGTGGCCGGGATCGTGCTGCGTGACCGCCAGACCGGCGCCGTGTGGCGCAGCCCGGACGCGGGCACGCTCATCTGGGCCTGCTCCACGCCGAAGCTGGCGATGGTGGTGGACCTGCTGCTGCGCAACGACAGCGGCGCCGTGCGGCTGACCCCGGACGACCGCGCGCTCATGCACAGGATGCTGAACTCCAGCGACGACGACGCGGCGCACACCCTGTGGAACCGGTACGGCGGCGAGGACTTCGCGAAGCGGTTCCCCTCCTACGGCATGACCGACATGCGCTTCACCGATCAGCACCCGCACCACTGGGGCTGGATCCTCACCACCGCCAACGACCTCGACCGGCTCGTCAACTACGTGCTGAAGATGCCGCCGCGGCACCGCGACTACCTCGTGCACGAGATGCAGCACGTGGACCCGAACCAGCAGTGGGGCGTGTGGGGCGCGGGGCCCGCCGCCGCCCCCGGCAACAAGAACGGGTGGTCCGACGACAACGACGACGGCTCGTGGATCACCAACAGCGTCGGCTTCACCGGGCCCGGCCAGCGGTACACCCTCGCCATCATGGACAACACCAAGGTGATCCAGCAGGGCTTCGAGACCGGCAAGGAGACCACCACCGGGATCGGCCGCACGCTGTTCGACGGCTACTTCCGCTGAAACCTGGCGTCACCGCTGCCGCGCGAGCACGCTGCGCCGGTGGTGCTCGTCCTCGCGGCCCTCGATCCGGTCGGCCTGCTCGCCGGTGAGGTAGGCGGGCTGCCCGACGGACAGCGCGGCGGTCAGGATCCTGGCCACCTTGACCGTCATCTCGACGGTCTGGCGGACGTCGGTCGCGGTCTCGCCGAGCGCGAGGATCCCGTGGTTGCGCAGGTACAGGATCTTCGGCGGCGCGCCGTGCCGCGCGAAGTGCCCGGCCAGCGCCGCCTTGACGGTGCGTGCGAGTTCTAGGCCCGGCCCGGCGTAGGGCACCATCAGCGGGTGCCTGCCGAGCACCACCACCTGGTCGGGGAACAGGTGCCCGGCGACGAGCGCGTCGGCGCGATCGCTGCACAGCAACCCGTTCACCGCGGTCGGGTGCGCGTGCGCGACGAACTTCGCGCCCGTCTCCCGCACCGCGAGCGCGTGCAGGATCACTTCGATCGACGGCCGCCGGTCGCCGGAGATCCGGCAGTCGGCGAAATGCGCGGCCAGTTCCTCGTCGCCCACCTCCGAACGGTCCAAAATGGACAGTACCCGGCCGGGATCGACCTCGACGAAGTGCTCGCGCTCCACCTTGCCGAGCCCGGCACCGCTGGCCTTCACCGCCAGCCTGCCCGGCGCGAGCGACACCGACGTGTTGCCTTCGCCGAGGATGGCGAGATCGCGTTCGGGGGCGCCGAGCCACTGAGACAGCTCGACCAGTTCGTCGATCGGATCGTTGGCCATACCGAGAACTTAACAAGCCGCTGTTATCGGGACAACGCAGCGAAAGCCGCCGGGAACGGTAGCGCTGCCGGCAACTTTCACAGCAACCGGAGCTAGAACATAACATCGAAATGTGTTAAGTTCACATTGTTCATGTGACACCAGGATCTCCGGAGGGGCCATGGAGCCGATCGCGATCGGTCTCGACTTCGCGACCAGCGCGGTCCGCGCGCGCTGCGTGACGGCCACGGGCGAAACGCTCGCGACGGCGTCGGTGCCACTGCCCGCCCCGGAGCACCCGGAACCCGGCCACCGCGAACAGGACGCGGCCGCGTGGTGGCCGTCGGCCTGCCGCGCGCTCGGCACCGCACTCGGCGAACTGCCCGCGGGCACCCCGGTCGCCGGGCTCGCGATCACGGCCACCAGCGGCACCGTCGTCGCCGTCGATCGCGCGGGAACACCCGTCGGTCCCGCGCTGATGTACGACGACCGCAGGCAGACCGCCGCCGCTCGTGACGGCTGGGCCGCCGACGAAGCGCGGTGGCGCGCGCTCGGCGTGCAGCCCTCGGTGCTGAGCACGGTCGGGCGCCTGTCCTGGCTCACCGGTCACCACCCCGGCGCGGTCAGGTTCTGCCACACCGCGGACCTGATCGGCTGGTACCTGTGCGGCGAACCGGTCGCCGCGGACTGGAGCCACACGCTCAAGGCGGGATACGACACGCTCCGGGGCGAATGGGCCGAGGCGACCCTGGCGGCCGCCGGCGTCCCGCTGGCCCTGCTGCCCGAGGTGCGGGCGCCGACGACCGCGGTCGGCACGGTCTCGGCGAAGGCCGCCGCCGAAACCGGGCTACCCGCGGGAACGCCGGTACTGCTCGGGATGAGCGACGGCTGCACAGCCCAGCTCGCCACCGGTGCCGCGGCGCCGGGGCAGTTCGTGTCGGTGCTCGGCACGACACTGGTCGTCAAGGGGGTCAGCGAGCGGCTGCTGCCGGATCCGACCGGGGCGGTGTACAGCCACCGGCACCCCGACGGCCAGTGGCTGCCCGGCGGCGCGAGCAACACCGGCGGCGAAGCGCTGGCGGCCGTCCCGCACGACCGGCTGGCCGGGCTGGACAGTGCCGCCGCGGCGCACGGTCCCGCCACCGTCGTGAGCTATCCCTTGCGCCGCAACGGAGAACGGTTCCCGTTCGTGGCACCGCGGGCCGAAGGCTTCACGCTCGGCGAACCACGCGACGAGGTCGACTCGCACCGCGCCGCGCTCGAAGGCGTCGCCTTCTGCGAACGGCTCGCACTGGACCACCTTCGCGGGCTCGGCCTCGACGTGGCCGCGCCGCTGCTCACCGCGGGCGGCGGGAACCGCAGCGAGGTCTGGCTGCGGATCAGGGCGGACGTGCTCGGCATGCCGCTCCGGGTCGCGGGCGACGCGGACAGCTCGTTCGGCGCCGCGCTGCTGGCCGCCTCCGGCACCCTGCACACCGGGCTTGCCGAGGCGACCGGCGCGATGGTGCGGCCGGGTCACGTCATCGAACCGTCCGGCACCCGGCTGGAAGACTCCTACCAGCGGTTCCGCGCCGAACTGGCGCGACGGGGCTGGCTCGGCCAACCGGATGGAGCACGAATGTCCTGAACCGGTTGCGACGGTCTCCTCCGGCGGCTATAACTTCCTCACCTCGCCGATGTGACGGCTCACCCTGATCTGTCACACCCACAGTCGGCGCCGTGACCGGAGGACCCGTGCAGAACTGGGCCGTACCAGGATTCACCGAGATCGAACCGCTGGGTGAAGGCGGGTTCGGCCGGGTCGTGCTGGCGAAGCACACCGAATCCGGCACCCCCGTCGCGATCAAGTACCTGTTCGCCCGGTACCTCACCGACGAAGGGCAGCTCGCGCGGTTCCGCCAGGAGGCGTGGATGCTGCGCCGCGTCACGAGCCCGCACGTGGTCAAGCTGTACGAGTTCGTCGAGACCCCGCACGGCGCGGCGATCGTGATGGAAGCCGTGTCCGGCGTCTCGCTGCGGTCCATCATGACCGTCGAAGGCGCGATGTCCCCGGAGGCGGCCCTCACCGTCCTCAAGGGATCGTTGCTCGGCCTGGCCGCCGCGCACGCCGCGGGCACCGTGCACCGCGACTACAAGCCGGACAACGTGCTGGTCGGCCCGGACCGGCAGAGCAAGCTCGTCGACTTCGGGCTCGCGGTGCTCGCGGGCGCGGCCGACGCCCCGATCGGGTCGCCCGCCTACATGGCGCCCGAGCAGTGGGCCGGCCACGCCGCCACCCCCGCGACCGACGTGTACGCGGCGACGTGCGTGTTCTTCCAGTGCGTCACCGGGAACCGGCCGTTCCGGGCCCAGGACACCGCGACGCTGCGGACCATGCACACCTCGGCCGCGGCCCCGGTCGACGAAGCACCGGAGCCCGTTCGCGTGCTGCTCGCCCGCGGCATGGCGAAGCAGGCGGGCGACCGCCCCGACAGCGCGGCCGCGTTCGTGGCCGAACTCGAAGCCGTCGCCGTCGAAGCGTACGGCGAAGACTGGGAAGACCGCGGCTGGCGGCGGCTCGCGCAACGCGCCGCCGCGCTGGTCGCGCTCTCCCCGCTCGCGGTGCTCGGTGCCGCGACCGCCTTGGCTCCCGGCGCGCTGGTCGCGAGCGGCGCGGCCGGTGGCGGAATCGTCGGAGCGAGCGGTGGAATCGTCGGGGCGGGCACGGGCGGCACCGGTGCGGTCGGCGCGACGCTCGGCGGCGGGAAGCTGATCGCCGGGGTCATCGCGTCGGTGCTCGCGGTCGCCGCGGCGGTGGTCACGATCGTCGTGCTGACCGGCCCCGACGAACCCGCGCCACCGCCGGTCGCCGCGTCCACGACCGCGGCTGCCGCGTTGAACGTGGCGCTGCAGACCAGAGCGGAACGGTTCTCCGGCCCCGATTTCGACATCAGCATGCAATACGCGTACGTCACCGGGGCCGCGAACCCGGACGTCGGGAAGAAGCTCAACGCGGCGCTGATGAAGCCGATCGACGACCGGGTGAAGCAGGTTCGCGGCGGACTGGCTCCGGTGGACCGGAAGGAGTCGGACGGCGACATCCCGCACGCGCTGGGCAAGGCCGACATCCTCATGAAGGGCCCGAAGGTCATCTCCGTGCGGTACGACTTCTCGATGGACTCCGACGTGCTCGGGCACGCGAGCTGGACCACCAGCGCGACGTCCACAGTGGACGCCGAAACGGGTGAGGTCGTCACCCCGGAGCAGGTGTTCGGCCCCGATCTCACCGCGGTCACCGAACGCCTCCGCGCACACGCCCCGGACGGGTTCTGCGGCGGTGACCACGCCGAGCTCGACGCCACGGTGCTGGGCAAGGATGCGCTGACCGGGCACTCCGGCCTGCCCTCGTCCTCCATCGCCTACGGCCCCGACGGCGTCGAGTTCTTCCTCGACCTGTTCCAGCTCGGCTACACCGGCGCGTGCGGCACCAAGAAGATCACCGTGCCCTACGGCGAACTCAGCACGCTGATTTCCCCTGCCTTCAAGGCGAAACTCGGGCCCGCCGCGTCGGCCCCCGCACCGTCCGCGCCCTCGCCGAGTTCGTCCGGCGTCTCGCACGACGCCAAGGGCGCCGCCGCCGTACTCGTGAACTACTACAGGGCACTGGGCGCGAAGGACCTCACCGCGCTCTGCCGGATCAGCGCGCCCGCCTGGTCGAACCAGGGCGGGGCGAGCAAGTGCAGGCAGAACTTCTCGCTCCTGCTCGGCGCGCTGTCCCCCGCCGATCTCGCCGCGTGCAAGAAGGTCACCGTGGACGCCGGGCAGATCGTCGAAGCAGGCAGGGACAAGGTCTCCGTACCGGCTTCCGCCATCCGGGGCGCACCCACGATGACCACCATCGGCGATACCGTCTCCCTGCAATGGCACGGCGACACCTGGCTCATCCACAAGGATTAGCGATGCGCGTGCCACAGTCACCGAACAGGACGCATTCCACCACCTCCACCGGATCCATCTCCTCGGCCTTCTTCGCCAGCTTGCCGAGGATTCGCATACTCGGCGCACGACCAGGTTCCGAGGCAGATCGGAACCGAATCGCGGCATGGTCCGAGCATCCACCCAGCACGCCGCAGGTGGTGATCACCGCGTGTAGCCGGTGACGCTTGAGCACCCATCGGCAATCCAACGTGCTGAGCGAAAGCTCGCTGAGTGTGAACTCCTTGAGCCGGTCGCGCGCGCCTTGGAAACTCGGCGGAAATTCGAAAAACAAGTCGTTGTCGTAATCCGATCCGATGAGTTCCCAGCCGCAGAAATCCATGAAGATCATCATGGGATCGGTCCATTCGCCGAGCGGCTGCGTCGCCACGGCCAAGTTGAACATCCTCAGCGAAACATCGGTGCCCGTCGCGCTCACGGCACCCGCCGAGCGCGTTTCCAGTGGCGGCGGTGGCTTGTCGCGCGGCATTGTTCGAGCTTCCCGAGGCGAACAGCCAACTCCGCGACACCGAGGCAGCGCCGGGACGACCGGGCGACGAGCCGCGCGCAAGCCGCGCACGGCGCGCCGACCTCGTCGACCGCCGCGGACATCACGACGATGTGCCCGCACAACGCGACCGGCGGCCGCCCGGCCTGCCTCGCGGCATGGAACTCCTCATCACGAACCTCGTGTCGTCGTCCGTCGTTCGCGGAGGTGTAGGACGCCGTCCACAAACGGCCATCAGATTTTTCGGGCATGCGAAACCTCGCTGTAGGTGGCGGCAGTGGGGTCTGAAGGAGTGGTGAGCGAACGAGAGAAGCCACACCGGCGTCCGGTCAGGTGGTCGGCGGCGACGAGGGTCGCATCGCCGCGATCCCCCGCCGCGCGATCACAGGCCGACGTTTACCGCGGGTGATGGCCGCGGCGTGTTCGATCAACGCCTCGCCCGCCGACTTCGCCTGATCCGGCGAGTACCGGGCCGACTCGCCGGGAGGCGTCACGAGCACCACCGCGCCCTCGGCGTCCCGGTAAATCAAAGTCGCGCGCCGCTGCCCTGCGGCGCTCAAGCACAAGATCGCAGTGGTGTGCTCTGGACTCTCACGGGACCTCGCCTCTGCCATGGAAACCTCCCCTGTCCTGCGAATTCAGCTACTCGGCCGTGAGCCGTGCCGTCTTGGCCGACCGTGCTTCGGCCTCCAGTACGCTGAGCCGTTCGTTCGAGGTATAGTGCTAGGAAATATTTCGCGACAGCAAGACTGAGAATGTCATCGGCGAGGTATTCACTCGGACGGCTGAGAGAGGGCCGCGCCGCGACTTGTCGTGGCCGGTCCAGGCCGTCGGTCACGCTGTGTGGAGGTCACGAAAGTGGAGCTTGACAAGCCGGACGCGCTCAACGTTCGCCAGCGGCGAGTGGCGCGGACCTTGCGCGCCTGGCTCGACCGCGCCGAACCGAAGACCAGCCAGGTGGCGCTGGCCAAGGACCTCGGGTGGTCACCGGCCAAGCTCAACAAGTTCCTGACCGCGAGGGTGCCCACCCCGTTCGCGGAGATCATCGCGATCGCCACGGTGTTGCACGTCGGCGACGCCGAACGCGATCGCGTGGCCTCGATGGCGCGAGCGGGAATGGAACGCGACGCTTGGTGGCGTTCGTACTCGGACGCGCTCAGTGGCGATTTCGCCGACTTCATCCAGACCGAAGCCGAGGCAACCTCCATTTGGAACGTGGAAATGATTCTCGTGCCCGGTCTGGTGCAGACCGCGGCGTACTCGGCTGCGTTGGTGAGGTCGTGGCTGCCCGAGCCAGACGAGGCGCTCATCGAAGAGCGCAGCAGGCTACGACAGCAGCGTCAGTCCCGGCTTACCAACAGGGAGAACCCTCTGAAGCTGCACGCTGTGGTACACGAGGCCGCACTCGAACAGGAGATCGGCGGCCCGGATACCATGCGGCAACAGCTCGACCACCTCTTGACCGTGGCCGAACTCCCCACGGTGACCCTTCAACTGATCCCGAAGGCGACCGGGGCGTACCCCGGATTCGGCATCTCGTACGTCGTCATCAACTTCGATCACGCCGAAGCGGGCGCGGTTTACCTGGAGAGCCTCAACTCAGGCCTCTACATCGAGGAATCTGCCGAGGTCCAGGCATATACCCTGAACTTTGAGCGCGTGCTGACGCACGCGTTGCCCGCGAAGGCGACCGTCGAGCGGATCCGGCGGATTCGCGACGGCCGGACGTGACGACAAGGAGCACCCGATGTCCACCCCTGGCCCCGCCAGCCGAGCCTGGCGAAAGAGTTCCTACAGCAACGGCGCGCAGAATTGTGTGGAGGCCGCCGACCTCCTCACCGGCATGGCCGTCCGAGACTCGAAACAACGCGACACCGGTCCCGAACTGACCTTCACCCGAGCCGGATGGAACACCTTCCTGAACCACATCGAGCCCGGGCGGTAGCCCCACACCGAACACGACCAGCGGCGGCTCCGGCGCGATGATGAGGCATCGCACCGGAGCCGTTTCGCTGCGTTCGCCGAGCCCGCGAACCGACCGCGAACCGACCGCGAACGCAGCCCTGCCCGTACCCAAGATCGCCTGACAAGACCATCGTCGCCAACAGGAAACCCCGACGCATCCGCCATGCGAGCGACACTTCGCCCAAAATCTCACTACGTGTGCAGGATTTCGCCGCCACGCGATAGCAGCGTGTCAGCGTCCGATTCGGGGTACCGTTTTCCACGAATGCCGGGCAATCGAATGACCTGCGCGCGTCAACGTGGCCCGATCGGTTACTGAGGTTCCCTGATCGGCGACGATCCCAGTACTTTCGGATTGGACATCCGCGAAACGAGGGAGGGGAAGCGATGAGAGTGAACGCAGAGATTCCCGTCGGCGACGTCGTGGCGATGCAGGAGGGGCCGAGGCCATTCGGGCTGCGGTTCGCGGTGAGCCCGACAGTCCCGGTCGACAAACACGAGAAGACCTACTACACGGTCACCGTAAAGGAAGCGACCCAGATCAGCCGGGACGGGAAGACCGACACCATCCAGGACGACGTACAGCGGGAAAGGGAAGACTGACGTGACAGTTCTGGTCCTCACCGCACCCGACGATGACACCGCTACGCGAGTCTGCCAGGCACTCGATGACCGCGGCTGTGCTCATGCGCGGATGGACCTTGGCGACTTTCCGAAGACGTTGTCGTGCACCGCGACCGGCCCTGACTGGACCGGCTGGCTGTCGGACGGGCACCGCGAACTGAGGCTTTCCGAGATCAGGTCCGTCTACTACCGGCGTCCCAGCGGCTTCCGGTTCCCTGCCCACCTACCGGCGCAGGAGCGGCGGTTCGCTGCCGCGGAAGCTCGTCAGGGGCTGGGTGGGTTGCTGTTCTGCCTACGGGTTCCGTTCGTCAACCATCCGTCCAGAATCGCGGACGCGGAGCTGAAACCCGCCCAGTTGCAAGCCGCCGCGGACGTCGGGTTCCGCGTTCCCCGCACCCTGATCACCAATGACGCTGAGGAGGCCCGCGCCTTCGCTCATGAGACCGACGGCCGAATCCTCTACAAGCCGCTCACTGCCGCGTTTCTCCGCACCGACGAGGTCAAGTTGGTCTACGCCACGCTGGTTCGCGCTGATGACCTCGACGATGACGCGATCGCGCTCAGCCCGTGCCAATTCCAGGCGTTCGTCCCCAAGCGCCACGATGTCCGGCTGACCGCGGTGGGCCGCGAGTGCTTCGCCACCATCATCCACGCCGGTTCGGAAGAGTCCTACTGGGACTGGAGAGCCGACTATCCCTCACTGCGTTACGAACCGGTTGCACCCCCTGACGCCGTCGCGGCCTCCGTCACGGCTTATCTCCACCGGTTCGGCCTGGTATTCGGGTGCTTCGACTTCACCGTCGACACCGCCGGCGACTGGTGGTTCCTCGAATGCGGAGCCAATGCCCAATGGGGCTGGATCGAGTACGAGACCGGCCTGCCCATCGCCGAGGCCATCGCCCGCCAGCTCACCGGAGGCACCACATGACCATCCTCGGCTGGGAGCCCCGACTCACCACCCTCGTCACCGCGCTGACCGGGGAAGGCCACCTGCGCAGCAAGGAATGGATCGACGCGTTCGCCGCGACACCCCGGCACCTGTTCACCCCCGACGTGTTCGTCACCTCCGCGAACGGTTACCGACGGCTGTCCGGTGACGATCCCGCCGACCGCGACGAATGGCTGTCACTGGTCTACTCCGACGAATCCCTGGTCACGCAAGATAAACCCCATGCCGCGGGTCACATCCTGCCCACCGGCGAACCGCTCCGGGTGCCGACCAGTTCCTCCACGATGCCCAGCCTCATGGCCCGCATGCTCGAAGCCCTCGACGTCCGTGACGGCATGAAAATCCTCGAAATCGGAACGGGGACCGGCTACAACGCCGCCCTGCTCTCCCACCGGGTCGGCGATCGCAACGTCATATCCGCCGACATCGACCCCGCACTCGTTCACCACGCCACCAAACGCCTCACCGACCTGGGCTACACCCCCACACTGATCATCGGAGACGGCGCCGCGGGCGCACCGGAGCACGGCCCCTACGACAGGATCATCACCACCGCGGCCATACCCGAGGTCCCGTCCGCCTGGATCCAGCAACTCAAACCCGGCGGGAAGATCCTCGGCAACCTGCGCGGCGACCTCGCCGGGGGCACCCTCTGCCTGCTCACCCACGACAACGACGGTGAGGTCATCGGCCCCATCCTGCCGATCGGCGGCCACTTCATGTGGCTACGCCCTGATCCCGCCGACCCGCACCACCCCCACGAGCACACTCCCACCCAGCGGCGCTGGCCGTCCAGCCGCACCACGACCCCACTGTCCCCCGCAGACCTCCCCGTCGACGACGAGGCTTTCCGGTTCCTGCTCCAGCTTCAGCTCCACGGAGCACAATCCCTGTACCGGGGACGGGCCTTCGACCCGAGCACGCGGCGTGAACGCGATGCTGTCATCGCCACCGCCCACGACGGCTCGCGTGCCGAAGCATTCACCGAGCCCGAGCCTGAGGGCGCGTACCAGATCGTCCAGTCCGGGCCACGGCGGATCTTCGACACCATCGAAATCACCCGCCACTTGTTCAACGACCTCGGACGGCCCGGCCCCGACAAATTCGGTGTCGTCGCCAACGACAGCACCCAATTCGTGTGGTTCGCCAACGACGACGGCTGGTATCGCTGGCCCCTGCCGCTCATCTGAGGCCCCAGGCGTCGCCTTCGGGGCATGGGGCGCGAAGGCGAACTCAGATTCCGAACGGGGCCGCGTAGTGCACGAGTCCACCGGGGACGGGGTGGCCGTCGAGGCTGAGCGCCATCAGTGCGTCATCCGGTACCTCGACGGACAGCCTGATCCCGAAGCCCGACGCGCGGGTGAACCCGAACCTCGGGTAGTACGACGGGTGCCCGAGCACCACGACGAAGTGCTCGCCGTGGTCACCGGCCGCCGACAGGGCGGCGCGGATGGCCGCCGAACCCGCACCGGTTCGCTGGTGTGCGGGGGACACCGAGCACGGCCCCAGGCACAGCGCCGGGATGTCGTCGAGGTGGCACCGGGTCAGCAGCGCGTGCCCGGTGACCGTGCCGTCCGGGGTCGTCGCGACGACGGACAGGCCGTCGATCCACGAAGGGTCGGCGCGCAGGGCGTCGAGCAGGTCGGCTTCTTGGGCGGTTTCGAACGCGGCGAGCGTGATCTCCCGGACCGCGGGGATGTCCGCGCTCGTTTCGGCGCGCGTACTCCAGGTGGTAGGCGTGGGCATGACCGAATGGTCACACGACATCGCTCAGCGCGCCGCCGAATAACGCTTTCGCAGGAACTCGCGTGCCCCGACCGCGAGGTCCATGCCGTCCGCCCACAGGTTGCGCCAGATGGCCAGCGAGGACGACAGCGTGGGGTGCACGACCTCCGAGGAGAAGGATTCGAAGGTCACGGTGCCGTCGTAGCCCACCTCGTCGAGCGCGGAGAAGAACTCGTCCCACGGCACGGAACCGGTGCCGAGCTGCCCGCGGTGCGACTCCCCCACGTGCACGTAGCCGAGCTTGCCCGCCGCCGAGGCCGCCAGCACGGCGTCGCGGAAGGACCGTTCCTCGATGTTCATGTGGTAGGTGTCGAGGTGGGCGACCACATTGGACCGTCCGACCTCGTCGATGAACTCCAGGGTCTGCGCGGTCGTGTTGAGCACGTTCGTCTCGTAGCGGTTGCAGAATTCGAGGCCGAGCGTGATCCCGTAGGACGCGGCGCGATCGGCAAGCAGCGCGATGCTTTCCACCGAGTTCGCCCTGCCCCTCGGCGTCACGGGCGCGGTGTAGCGGCCGAGCTTGCCGAAGAGGACGCCACCGAGGTAGCTGCCGCCGAGGTCGCGAACGAGGTCCACAGCGGACTCCAGGCGCCGTCGTCCTGCCTCCACAATGGACGTGTCCTCGCTCGACACGTCGGTCTCGTCGTCGAGCCCGAGGCTCGCGCTGACGGACAGGCCGTGCTCGGAGAGCAGCCGCGCGGTCATCGGCGCGTCGAACAGCGAGGGGTCGATCGCGGCGATCTCGATGAGGTCGTAGCCCGCCTCCGCCGACGAGCGGATCGCCCGGCGCGCCTCGTGCTCGCTCCAGCCGCCCGCCCACACCAGCGCGTGGATGCCGATCATGGTTCCTCCCTAACGCAGGAAAGCTTGTGGGACTCCGGAATCGACGGGGATGATCAGGCCGGTGGTGATGGGCAGCGAGCCGTTCGTCAACGTCAGCACCGCCGAGGCGACGTGCCAGGGCAGCACCTCGACCTTCAGCACGGTCCGCTGCGCGTAGAACTTGCCGAGGTCCTTCTCGTCGACGCCGTAGGTCGCCGCGCGCGAGGCGCCCCAGCCACCGGCGAAGATCCCCGATCCGCGGACCACGCCGTCCGGGTTCACGCCGTTGACGCGGACGCCGATCTCGCCGAGTTCGGCGGCCAGCAGCCGGACCATGTGCGCCTGCGCCGCTTTCGCCGAGGAGTAGGCGAGATTGGCGGGCCCCGCGAACACGGCGTTCTTGGAGCAGATGTTGACGATGTCGCCGCCGAGGCGCTGGGCCCGCAGCACCCGCTCCGCCGCGTGCGCGACCAGGAACGACCCGCGCACCATGATCCCGTACTGCAGGTCCCAGTCCTCGACGGAGGTGTCGGCCAGCTTGCCCGCGCGGGTGATGCCCGCGTTGTTGACCACGATGTCCACGCCACCGAAGGCCAGTACCGCCGCGTCGATCCCGGCGGTCACGGCGTCCACATCGGTCACGTCCATGGCGACGCCGACGGCCGCGTCCGGCCCGCCGAGATCGGCGGCCACGGTGTCGCATGTGGACTGGTCGAGATCGGCGACGACGACGTTCGCGCCGTGCTCGGACAGCAGCTTCGCGGTGGCCAGCCCGATACCGGAGGCCCCACCGGTCACGACGGCGACCTTGCCCGCGAGCGCCTTCGGTGCCGGGCGGAGCTTCAGCTTCTTCTCTTCGAGCTGCCAGTACTCGACGGCGAACTTGTCCGCTTCGGTCACCGGCCGATAAGTCGACACACCTTCGGCGCCCCGCATCACGTTGATCGCGTTGACGTAGAACTCGCCCGCGACGCGCGCGGTCTGCTTGTCGGCGCCGAACGAGAACATGCCGACACCGGGCACCAGCACGATCGCCGGGTCGGCACCGCGCATCGCCGGCGAGCCGGCCGTGGCGTGACGGTGGTAGTAGGCGCTGTACTCGTCCCGGTAGGACGCGTGCAGTTCGGCGAGCCTGGCCACGACCGTCTCAAGTGGAGCATCCGGTGCGGTGTCGAGCAGCAGCGGGCGGACCTTGGTGCGCAGGAAGTGATCGGGGCAGGAGGTGCCCAGCGCGACGAGCGGTTCGAGCTTCTCCCGTGCCAGGAAGTCGAGCACGACCTCGCTGTCGGTGAAGTGCCCGACCTGGCGCCGGTCCACCGAGGCGATCGCGCGCAGGTGACCGAACAACTCCGCCGCGCGGGCACGGCGGTCCACGGTGTCCAACGTGGACCTGACCACCGGCCCGAACGGCTCGGCCACCGAAGTGCGCGCGAGGTACTCCGCGGCTTCGCGGATGATCGTCAGCGACCGCAGTTCCACTTCGTCGCTGGTGGCGCCCCAGGTGGTGAGCCCGTGCCCGCCGAGGACCGCCCCGATGACCCCCGGCCTCGCGGACAGTTCGGCCATCGACCTGCCCAGCTCCCATCCCGGCCGCTGCCACGGCACCCAGGCCACCGAGCCGCCCCAGATCTCGCGCACCAGCCGTTCGCCATCGGCGGCGCAGGCGAGCGCGATCACCGAATCCGGGTGCAGGTGGTCCACGTGCGGGGAGTCGACGAGCCCGTGCATCGGGGTGTCGATCGACGGCGTGGCACCGCCGGTGCCGTGCGAGCAGTACGAGAACAGCGGCACCATCTCGTCCTCGTGGGACACTCCTTTGTAGACGGAGTCGAGCGCGACGAGCCGCTCGCGCTCCAGTACCGCAAGCCCCTTCGCCCGCAGCGTCCCGAGATCGCCGCCGGATCCCTTGACGTAGAGCAGTTCCACCGGCTCACCGGTCGCCGGGCTGGTCACCGAAACCTTGACCGAGGTGTTGCCGCCGCCGTAGTTGGTCACCGCGGGATCGGCGCCGAGCCGGTTCGAGCGCGCGAGCAGCTCGCCGACCGCGTCCGGGACGTTCTCACTCATCGGGTCCCCCCGTACTTTCTCGTGGTGTACGCGTTGAGCAGTGCGCAGAAGACGAGTACCGCGCCGAGCGCGAGAAGCTGGAACTGGGTGCCCTCGTTGCCTTCGAACAGCAGCAGGATCCCGGCGTTGAGCCAGGTGACGAGGATCGCCGCGAGCAACACGCCGGAGACCCTGCCGATCCCGCCGGTGATCGCGACGCCGCCGAGCACGGCGATGGTGATCGCGGGCAGCGCGAGCCCGTTGCCCGCGGTGCCCGCGTCCGGCCGCGCCGACGCGAACTGCCCGGTGGTGTAGACCGCGACGAACCCGGCGATCACCCCGGCCAGCACGTAGGCGCGCATCCTGGTCCCCGCGACGGGCACCCCGGACCAGGTCGCCGCGACGTCGTTGGTGCCGATCGCGAACAGCCGCCGCCCGAACGTGGTGCGCTGCAGCAGAAGCCACACGAGCACCATCGCCGGGAGCAGGAAGGTGAACACGCCGAGCGGCACGTTCGGGATGTCGTGCCCGATCACCGGGATCTCGACCGAGGCGGTGAGTGAGTACAGCGACTGGATGCTCGGCGTGCTGATCGGCTGCTGGGCGTTGATCACCACGGCGAGCGACTTGAACGCGTAGTACGTGGCCAGCGTGGTGATCAGCGCGGGAAAACCGAGGCGGGCGACCAGGAACCCGTTCACCGCGCCGAGCGCGCCGCCGACCGCCACCGCGAGCAGGATCGCCGGGAGCAGCGGCCAGCCCCACTGTCCACTCGCGAATCCGAACACCATGCCGGTCAGCGACACGATCGCGCCGATCGACAGGTCGATCCCGCCGCGGCCGGACACGATCACCAGCAGCTCCGCGAGCGCGAGCATCGCCAGCGGCACCGCGTCGACGAGCGAGGCGGCGAGGTAGTCCGGGTTGTACGGACCGGTCAGGTACCCGCCGTAGCCCAGCAGCGTCATCCAGACCACCACGACGACGATCAGGATCACCAGCAGTATCTCGCGGCGGGTCAGCACCGCGCGCAGCATGCGCGAGCCGAGGCCGGGCTCGGCCTTCACGTCGATCTCGGTCATCGCTTCGCCCTCCTCGCTCGCTCCCGCAGCAGGTCGGCGCCCACCGCGATGATCACGAACACGCCGACGAACAGGTCCGACAGATCGCTCGGCCAGCCGAGCTGGGTCACGCCGGAGGTGACGGTCTGCACCAGCAGCGCGCCGAGGATGGTGCCGAGCACCGAACCGCGACCGCCCATGATGGACGTCCCGCCGATCACCACGGCGGCGATCACCGCGAGCTCCTTGCCGGAGCCGATGCTCTGGTCGAGCGTCGCGGTGCCCTTGGCGATGGTGAACACGGCGGCCAGCCCGACCAGCGCGCCGGTGACCACGTAGGCGAGCAGCACCCGGCGCCGCACCCGCACCCCGGCGAGTTCGGCGGCGACCGGGTCGCCGCCGATCGCGTAGAAGTGCCTGCCGCCCGGTGTCTGGCGCAGGTACCACCACACCGCG
The DNA here is from genome assembly GCF_039529815.1 of Amycolatopsis minnesotensis. Taxonomy (NCBI): domain Bacteria; kingdom Bacillati; phylum Actinomycetota; class Actinomycetes; order Pseudonocardiales; family Pseudonocardiaceae; genus Amycolatopsis; species Amycolatopsis minnesotensis. The sequence continues at coordinate 82,804 of NZ_BAAANN010000012.1, forward strand.
GCCGCGATGACCGCCATCAGCAGGAAGCTGTGCGGCAGCCCGAACGTCCTGCCCGCGTCGCCGCGGCCGAAGATGTCCAACGTGGACGGAATGCCGTTGACCGTCTGCGAGCCGAAGAGCTGCCTGCCGACGAACTGGAACAGGTTGAGCGTGCCGAAGGTGATGATGATCGCGTGCACCCTGCCCCACGCGATCAGCACGCCGTTGACCGCGCCGAGCAGCGCGCCGACCGCGATCGCGACGAGCAGCGCCACCACCAGCGAGACCTGCGCCTCGACGAGCAGGCGCGCGGTGATCACGCCGCACACCATCATGGCACTGCCGACCGACACGTCGATCCCGGCGGACACGATGACCAGCGTCATGCCGACGCCGATGAGCGCGACCGGCGCGACCTCGATCAGCAGTGGCCGGAGCGAATCCGCGGACAGGAACGCCGGGGTGGCCCACCACAGCACGAACCAGAGCGCGGCGACCACGACGAGGAGCACGATCTCCTGCCCGGTCACGAGTGGCGCGATGACGCGTTCGCGCTTGCCCCGCACGGCGACGGCCGTCATGTGCGCACCTCCCCCGCTGCTACCGCGAGAACGTCCACTTGGGACGCTTCACGACCGAACTCGGCGACGGTCGTGCCGCCGCGCACCACCAGCAGCCGGTCGGCGATCCGCAGCGCCTCCGGGAGATCGGAGGTGACCACCAGCACCGCCGTGCCCTCGTCGGCGAGCGCGGTGACGATCCGGTGGATCTCCTCCTTCGCGCCGACGTCGACGCCCTGGGTCGGCTCGGCGAGCATGAGCACGTCGGGGCGCCGCACGAGCTGGCGGGCCAGCACGACCTTCTGCGCGTTCCCGCCGGACATCGCGCCGATCGGCTGGCGCTCGCTCGGCGTCTTCACGGCGAGCCGGTCGATCAGGTCCTTCGCGACCGTCCTTTCGCGACCCCGGTCCATCCACAACCGGAACTTCGACAGCAGCGGAAGGTGCCCGACCGAGATGTTGAACGCGATGGACTGGAACGAGAACATGCCCTGTGCCTTGCGGTCGGCGGGCAGCAGCGCGATGCCGAGCTTCTGCGCGTGCCGTGGCGAGATCGGGCGGACGGGTTCGCCGCCGAGCCGGATTTCCCCCGTCGTCGCCGGGTCGATCCCGTAGACCGTGTTCGCGATCTCCGAGACGCCGGAGCCGACGAGCCCGTACAGCGCGACGATCTCACCCGCCTTGACCGTCACGTCGACGTCGTGGAACTCGCCTTCCAAGCCGAGTGAGGAAAGTTCGAGCTTCGGCGGTCCATCCGGGACAGTCCTGGTGGGACGTTCGTCGTCGAGCACATCGCCGACCATCAGCTCCGCGATCTCCCGCACGGTGAGCTCGGCGATCGGGTAGGTGCCGAGCGTCGCGCCGTCGCGCATCACGGTCACCTCGTCCGCGATCCGGAACAGCTCGTCGAGCCGGTGCGAGATGTAGATGACCGCGACGCCGGATTCCTTCAGCCGCCGCACCACGCCGAAGAGCACCTCGATCTCGGCGTCGGTGAGGATGGCCGACGGCTCATCGAGGATGAGCAGTTTCGCGTCCCCGGCGAGTGCCTTCGCGATCGACACCTGCTGCTGCTCGGCGATCGACAGGTCACCGACCTGGGAGGTGGCCTCCTTCGACGGCAACCCGAGCAGGTCGAGCAGTTCCACCACGCGTGCGTGCTGCGCCGCCCAGTCGATCCTCGGTCCCGAACGCAGCTCGCGGCCGAGGAAGATGTTCTCCGACACGGTGAGCTCGCGGAAGAGCTGCGGTTCCTGGTAGACGGTCGCGATCCCGAGCGCCATCGCGTCCGCGGTGGCGCCGATGCGCGCGGGCGCGCCGTCGAACTCGATCGACCCGGTGTCCGGGGTGACCGCGCCGGCCAGGATCTTGATCAGGGTCGACTTGCCCGCCCCGTTCTCCCCGACCAGCGCGTGCACCGTGCCCGGCTCGACGACGAGATCCGCGTGCCCGATCGCGCGCACCGCGCCGTACCGCTTCGAAATGTCCTTCACGGACAGTCGAGGCGCGCTCATCTCAGTAGCTGAACCGGTCGGCGTTGTCCTTGGTGATCACGAGCGGGTCGCCGAGGAGCAGTGTCTTGGTGGCCGCGTCCCATTTCACCGCGGGCAGCTTGTCGCTCACCTTGTTCACCGGCTGGAACTGCTTGCCGGAGGCGAGCTGGTCACCGGCCCACGCGGTGAGGTAGCCGAGCTGTTCGACGTCCCACAGGATCGAACTGGACGACGAACGGTCCGCGAGGTACGGCTTCATCGACTTCGGCGTGCCGAGGCCGACGGTGAACACCTTGCCGATCCGGTTCGAGTCCTTCACGGCCTGCGCGACACCGGGCGCGGACGAGGTGCACTCCCCGATCAGGCCGGTGAGGTCGGGGTGCGCGTTCATCAGATCCGCCGCCATCTGGGTCGCCTTGGCCTGGTCCTCGCCCGCGTACACGGTGTCGACGATCTGGGCTTCCGGGTACTTCTCGGCGGTGTACTGCTTCTGCACCTTGATCCACGAGTTCAGGTTCTCGGCCGTCTCTCCACAGGAGACGATCGCGTACTTCCCCTTGCCACCCATGGCCTTCAGCATCGCGTCGGTGAGCGCCTTGCCGATCTGCTCGGTGGAAGCCTGGTTCACGAACGCGTCGCGGACCGAGTTGGGTGCGTCGGTGTCCGAGGTCATCACCTTGATGCCCTTGTCCTGCGCCTCCTTCAGCACCGGCGCCATCGAGTTCGGGTCGTTCGGCGCGACCACGATGACCTGCACCCCGCGCTGGATGAACGAGCGCACGATCTGCGTCTGCGCGGCCGCGTCGGCCTGCGTCGGGCCCTGGTAGAGCCAGGTCGCGTCGCCGAGCGCCTGCTCCGCGCCCTTGCCGCCGGTGTTCATCGCCTCGAAGTACGGGATGCCCTGCAGCTTCGGCACGAACGCGATCTGGTGCTTCCCGCCCGCGTTGGTCCCGGCACCCTGGCCGGTGTTCTTCTGGGTGCAGCCTGCCGCGGCCAAGGTGGCGACGAGGCCGACGGCAACCGCGGTGGTCCGGATCGCTGTCCTCATGCGGGTCATCCCTCTCTTCGGCGGATTCTCGTAAGTCAGGGACCATCGGCACTGGTCAGGCTCTCCAGCAGGACGGCAGCCGCGGCCCAGTCGTGCCGGGCGTGCGGCTCGTACTCGGTCAGGTCGGCGGAGTTCTCGACGGCGGCCCGGATTTCGGTGACACCGCTGAATTCCCCGAGCGCGGCGAGCTGGACCGCCGCGTTGCCCATGGCGGTGGCCTCCACCGGTCCACATCGGACCGGCAGGCCGGTGGCGTCCGAAGTGAGCTGCGACAACAGGGCGTGCCGCGCGCCGCCGCCGACGATGTTGACCGCGACGGGCCTGGTCCCGGTGACCGCGGTGATCGCGTCGAGCACCCGCCGGTAGCCGAGCGCCAGCGAGTCGATCGCGCAGCGGGCGATCGCGCCGACCGTCGAGGGCACCGGCTGCCCGGTCCGCGCGCAGTACTCCTGGATGCGGCGCGGCAGGTCGCCCGGCATCAGGAACTCGGTCGAATCCGGGTTCACCACGCTGACCAGGCCGGGTTCGGCGCGCGCGAGTTCGGCGATCTCCGCGTACCCGAGATCGGCGCCATCGCGGCGCCACTGCTTGCGGCACTCCTGCAGCAGCCACAGCCCCATCACGTTGCGCAGCAAGCGGATCGTGCCGCCGTAGCCGCCTTCGTTGGTGAGGTTGACCGCCTTCGCCGAGGCGTCGACGCGGGCGCTCGCCGTCTCCACGCCGACGAGCGACCAGGTCCCGGACGAGATGAACAGCGCACCGGGTTCGGTGAACGGAATCGCGACGACCGCGCTCGCGGTGTCGTGTGCGGGCGGCACGATCACCCTGGCCGCCGACAGCGCACCGGTGAACCCGCCACGGAGCTCCCCGACGTCGGTGCCGGGCTGGACCACCTCCGGCATCAACCGGTCCGGGATCCCCAGCGCGGTGAGCAATCCCGTGGCCCAGCGGCCGGTGCGCATGTCGAGCGCGCCGGTGGTGGACGCGGCGGTGTACTCGGTGCTGGTGCTGCCGGAAAGCAGGCGGTGGAAGACGTCCGGCATCATCAGCAGCTTCTCCGCCGCCGCGACCCGGCCGGGGTGGTCGTGCAGATCGGAGGTGAGCCCGAAGATCGTGTTGATGGGCATCAGCTGGACACCGGTCGCGTCGTAGATCGCGTCCGCTCCGACCGCGTCGACAGCGCGCTTCATCGCGTCGAGCTGGCGCGGATCCCGGTAGCAGGTGGGCGAGTCGACCAGTCGTCCGTCCACACGGAACAGTCCATAGTCGACACCCCAGGCGTCGACGCCGACCGAGTCGACCACTCCGCCGCCCGCGTCGAGCCTGGCGAGCCCCGCGGTGACCTCGCCGGACAGGGTGTCCATGTCCCAGCGCAGGATCCCGTTCTCGGTCCGGGGGCTGTGCGTGAACCGGTGCGCGATGTCCACTTCGAACCGGGTCCCGTCGAACCCCGCGCGCACCACCCGGCCGCTTTCGGCACCGAGGTCGACGGCGGCCACCGTCCGCGCCACCGTCATGCCGTGCCACCGAGCGTGCGCTCGATCTCGGCGACCCGCACCGGAACCCCGATCGCCGCCCAGTCCGTGACCACCTTCGGCGGGATCCCGTCGTCGGTGATGAGCGCGTCCACGCGATCCGGCTTCACGAACGGGTGAATGGCGAAACGGCCCGCCTTCGAGGAGTCGAACACGCCGTAGACGCGGTCGCACACGCCCGCGATGAACGCCTTGGTCTGTGCCTCGTCCGGGCTGACGTCCATCAGCCCGTTCTCCGGCGAGAGGCCGACGAGCCCGAAGAAGCCCTTGTCGATCCGGCCGCGCCCGGTCAGCAGGTCGCCGATCGGGCCGACCATGGATTCCGCGGAACGGCGCAGCACACCACCGGGCATCAGCACCATGGAGTTCGTCTGCTCCATGAACAGGGTCGCCACCCGGAGCCCGTTGGTGATCACCACCAGGTTCCTGCGGTCGACCAGTTCGGTGGCGACGTGGTAGGCGGTGGTCGAGGAGTCCATCGCGATCACGTCACCGTGCTGGACCAGTTCGGCCGCGCGGCGCGCGATCGCCCGCTTCGCCGCGTGCGAGTGCCGGACGCGCATGGCCCACGCGCCCTCGTCGGTGGTCCCGACCCCGACCGCGCCGCCGCGAACCCGGCGCAACAGGTTCCGCCGCTCCAGCGCGTCGAGATCCTTGCGCACCGTAACCGCCGACACGCCGAAACGGTCGCTCAGCTCGTTGACCGAAACCCGGCCCGAAGCTTCGAGGTCGAGCAAGATGCCCTGCTCACGCTCGAATTCGTCGAGTGATCGCACAGCGCAACCCTCCCGAACTCCGCCGGTCGCCGTTGATCCAGGTGAGCAGGGAATCTGCCACCGGCGAAATTGGGAGTCAACACCGCGAAAGGAAATGAAACCCGTCTGGTTTCGAAAGGGTGCGATCAAGGCTTCGCGCTACTCCGTTCGGCCGTCGCCAACCACAGTGGCGCGGGCGAGGAGCCATCGCCAGCGAGGTTGCCCGTCTGCCCACGAGTTGATATGCATGAGTCATGCATGACAGGACGGCGAACCTGCTCGGTGCCACCGCGCTGGCGGTGGCCGACCTGACCCTCGGCGAGGCCACCAAAGCGACCGGGCTGAGCGCGAGCGGCGCATCGGCGCTGGTGGTGCTGGCAGGCTCGCCCGAGGTCAGCGTCACCGAACTCGGCAAACGCGTCGGCCTCACCCAGTCCGCCGCGGCGCGGATGGTCGACTCGCTGGAGTCGGCCGGTCTCGCCAAGCGGCACGCCGGGCGGGGACGCGCCGTCGCCGTGCGGCTCACCGCTGGGGGACGCGAGGCCGCGCGCTCGGCGCTCACCGCGCGCGGGACGCCGCTCGCCGGACTGCTCGACGGCCTGGACGCCGAGCAGCGCGACACCCTCGCCGGACTGCTCGAAATCCTGCTCTCCGGTGCCTACGACCGCGTCCGCGACGCCGAACTGCTGTGCCGCCTGTGCGACCGGGCGAGCTGCACCGCCGACGCGGTCTGCCCGGTGGGACAGGCCGAACGCGACGCCGCGCGGTGTCCACAAGGGACGCCGTGATGGGTTCCTTGCTGGCACTGGCATCCGCACTCTGCTACGGCGTCGCGGACTACGCCGGAGGGCTGCTTTCCCGCCGTGCCAACCCGGCGGCGATCGCGCTCACCGGGCAGGTGAGCGGGCTGGTGCTCGCCGTGCTCGTCGCGCCGTTCGTGCCGAGCCCCGGTGTCGCGCTCGCCGACCTCGGCTGGGGAGCGCTGTCCGGGGTCGGCACCGGGCTCGGCATGGCGTTCCTCTACAAAGGACTGAGCAGGGGCGCGATGAGCGTGGTCGTGCCGGTGAGCGCGGTGGGCGGGGTCGCGCTGCCGGTGCTCGCCGGCGTGGCGCTGCTCGGCGACCGGCCGACGCCGCTCGCGTGGACCGGGATCGCGGTGGCACTGCCCGCGCTGTGGCTGGTGTCCCGCAAGCGCGGCGAGGGCACCGACCCCGCCGCCGTGCCCGACGCGCTGATCGCCAGCGTGGGAATCGCGCTGCAGTACCTCGCGCTCGCGCAGGCGGCACCTTCTTCGGGGATCTGGCCGATCGTCGCCGGACGGCTCGCGGCGTCGCTCACGGTCCTGCCGATGGCACGGTCGGCGGAACGCCCTTCGCCGCGGCTCGGCGCCGCCGCCGCGCTCACCGGCGGGATCGCCGCACTCGCGCTCGTCTGCTACCTGCTCTCGGCGCGCTACCAGATCGTGAGCATCGCCGTGGTGCTGTCGTCGCTGTACCCGGCCGTCCCGGTGCTGCTCGGCGTCACCGCACTTCGTGAACGGCTCACCTGGCCGCAGGCGGCGGGGCTGCTCGGCGCCGGTGCGGCGATCGGGCTCCTGACCCTAGGCTGATCGGCGCCGATTCCCTTGAATTGCGCCCCGCAATTCAAGAATTTCCCCATTTATGGTAAAGCTTTGGCAAAGTGTTGCCGGATTCCGTCCGTACCAGTGGTTCTGCCGTTCGGCCCAGTGTCATAAGTGCAGCTAGATCACAAGGGTGGAATTGCCCGGAGCTTTGGTTAATAACCAACCTTGGTCGGTAGCGGCCGGTATGACACGCGCTCCATGATTCCACGTGCTCCGGTTCCACTGCGCGTCCCCTTCGCGCACGTTCTCCACCCTGCTCTGATCCAGGAGGATGTTGATGGCTCCCAAGAAGTCCCTCGCCGGTTTCGCCGTGTTCGCGGGCACCGCGCTCGCGTTCAGCATGTCCCTTCCCTCGGCCAGCGCGGCCCCGAGCGTCTCGCTCGCACAGGCACAGCAGTTCGCGATCAGCCAGGCGGACCAGGTCGCCGACGCGCTCGGCTCGGCTTCCGGCGGTTACTACCTCGACCACGGCAAGGCCGTCGTGAACGTGCTGGACGGCGCGGCCGCTCAGCAGGTCGAAGCGGCGGGACTGACCGCCAAGCAGGTCAAGCACAGCTTCGCCGCGCTGACCGCCACGAAGAACGCGCTCGACGCGGTCAAGGGCGTGCCGCAGACCGCGTGGGGCATCGACACCAGCACCAACCAGGTCGTCGTGAAGATCTACGACGCGGCCAGCCCCGCCACCGCGGCCAAGGTCACCTCGGCCGCGCAGCAGCAGGGCGACAAGGTCCGCGTCGAGCACCGGACCGGCAAGCTCGAACTGCACATCGCCGACGGCGACGCGATCCAGAACAACCAGGGCCGCTGCTCGCTCGGCTTCAACGTGACCAGGGGCGGCTCGCCGTTCCTGCTCACCGCCGGGCACTGCACCAACCTCGGCGGCACCTGGTCCGGCGGCGACGTGAGCGGTGCGGAGGTCGTCGAAAGCGACTGCCCCGACGCCGACTCCGGCCTGCTGACCCGCCCGAACGGCACCGGCCCCGGCGAGATCAACACCGGCCAGCAGATCGACAAGGCGGGCGAGCCGACCGTCGGCGAGCAGATGCAGAAGCAGGGCTCGACCACCGGCGGTGGCGGCGGCCAGATCACCTCGGTCGACGAGTCGGTGAACTTCGACGTGGGCGTGCTCAACCACGAGTTCGGCACCACGGCCCACACCGACCACGGTGACTCCGGCGGCCCGGCCTACGACGGCTCGACCGGTCTCGGCACCCTGTCCGGTGGCGACACCCAGACCAGCTACTTCTACCCGCTGACGCTCGAACTGCAGGCGTACGGCCTTTCCCTCGCCTGAGCCCTTGCCCGTTGAGGCCCGCTCGCCATCGGCGGGCGGGCCTCAACCGCGTTTCGCGCGCGGAAGTACTACACCCGCACCGCGAACAGTGCTTCCTCCAGGGATTCGTAGACGCTGAGCACGTCGGCCACCCCGGCCATCCGCACCGCGCGGAGCGGATCTCGCCCCAGCCCGCAAACGCACAGTTCGGCGTCGACGTCATCGGCCATCCGGTCGCCTTCGATCAGCGCGCGCAGACCGGCGCAGGAAAGGAAGCCGACCTCGCCGCAGTCGAGGAGGACGAACCTCGGCACGGGCGGGCACAACGCCGAGGACAGCCGCGCGCCGACTTGGTCCACAGTGGACAAATCGACGTCGCCTGCCAGCTCCACCAGCACCGTCTCGTCCCCGAGGCGGGTGGTCGTGACCGACAGCCCGCCTGGCGTGGTTTCCGTCCCGAGACGCATGGCTCGCCCTTCCGCTGGTCTTCCGACCGTAAGCGCGCCGCGATGGCGGCACAACCCTCAGCGGTGCCGATTAACCATACGAGCGAAAATCCCGTCAAGAATTGACTGCACGCGACCAGTGGCCCGGACGTTCGAGCGAGGCGGGGATCTTGGTCGCCGAATCGCCCTTCGCCGCGTTGAGCTGGGCCTGGGTGACGAAGAAGCTGCCCGTCAGATCCGCGGCGCGGAGATCGGTGCCACGGAGGTCGGCGCCGATGAGATCGGCCAGCCGCAGGTCGGCACCGCGCAGGTCCGCCCCGATGAGGTACGCCCCGCGCAGGTTCGCGCCGCGCAGATCGGCCTTCCGCAGCTTCGCGCCGATGAGGTCCGCGCCACGGCGCTCCTTCTTCTTGGTCCGGAACTCCGCGCGGACCGCTTCGCTCGTCCGCAGGAGCAGGACGTTGACCTCCTCCCGGTGCGCGGCGATGTCCAGCGCCAGCAACACTTCCGGGCTCTCCCGCGCGAACGCTTCGGTCTTCGCCAGCACCGCGCGAAGGTCTTCGGCCGGGCGGAGCACGATCGCTTCGGCGAGGTACCACTCGAGTTCGTGTAGCTGCCGCATCACCCCGAACACGGCGTACATCTCGTTCGCCGTCCCCGGTTCCGCGCGCCAGCTCGTGCCGCCGTAGGTCACCTGCGAAACCCGTTGCCCCGCACCGAAGCACTCGAACACGGTGCAGCCAGCGAACCCCTTTTCCCGGAGATCGCGGTGGATCCCGCAGCGGAAGTCCGCCGCCAGGTTCCGGCATGGTTCGCCGATTTCCTTGTCCACCGCGAAATCCGCGGACCTGGTGAAGGCGAGCGCGACGCAGCACAGGCCGAAGCAGTTGGCACAGTCGGACTTCAGGTCCCCGACGAGCGGCAGCTCACGCAAGGCCGGCACCTCCTTCACGGCAGGCGGCAGCCTCCGGCGCCACGGGAATCCGGTCGCGCGCCGGACGCAGCGCCAGCACGGCGAGCGCGCCGAGCCCCACCAGCACGTAAGACGAGCCGAGGAGGTGCTGCCACCACGCCCAGTTCAGCTCGGCGCCGCCGTCGGGCAGGTACGCGTGCGCACCGACCGCGTACACCAGCAGCACCGCGGCGGTGAGCGCGCGGCCACGCCACGTCGAGCCGAAGCGGTGGGCCATCGCGATACCGGCGGGCACCACCCACACCCAGTGGTGCGACCAGCTCACCGGCGACGCGAGCAGTCCCCCGACCGCGATCGCGAGCAAGGCCGTCACGTCGTCGCCGGCGGCACGCGCCCGCGCGGCCGCCGTCACCGCGAGGCCGATCGTGAGCACGACCAACGCGAACCAGAGCGCGCTCAGCACCGTCCCGTCGGGCAGGAGCCGGTGCAGGATCGCCTGGTAGCACTGGTTGAACGGGTACGTGACACCGCCGATGCGCTCCGGGTGCAGCAGCACGCCGAACCAGTAGTCCGCGGTGTCGGACGGCGCGAGCGCGTACCCGGCCAGCCCGAACCCCGCGAACGACGCGACCGACACGGCCGCCGCCCGGTACTGCCGCCGCACCAGGAAGAACAGCACGAACACCGCGGGCGTCAGCTTGATCGCGGCGGCGAGACCGACCAGCAGCCCGCGTGGCCACCGGGTGCGCGGCAGCAGGCAGTCGAGCGCGACCAGGCCCATCAGCAGCAGGTTGACCTGTCCGAACTCGACGGTCTTGCGAACGGGCTCGAACAGCAGCGACACGGCCGCGGCACCGGAGCCGGCGATCGTGGCCGCCCTGCCCGTCCCGAGCAGCCGCCGGGCGACCAGCGCGGTCGTCGCCACCAGCGCGGCGACGCTGACCAGCGTGATCGTGAACTTCGCCACCTGCCACGGCAGCGCCGACACGGGCGCGAACAGGATCGCGGCCAGCGGCGGGTAGGTGAACGGCAGCGGCAGCACCGGGACCAGCCGCGGGAAGCCGTCGGAGTAGAGGCCGATGCCGTGCAGCCACGCGTACCCGCCGGCGCGGTAGACGTGCAGGTCGAGGAAACCGCCGCCGATGATCGCGAACACCACGAAGGAGACGGCCGTCACCGCGATTCCCGCCAGTGCGATCCGCCGCTGCCGCGCCTTCGCTTTCACCTCGGACAAGCGGGCTCCCCAGCAACGGACGGCGGATCACCCCAGTCTAACCGGGCCGTTTCCGCACCTGATCCACGGGGAACGGCGTAACGGCAGGTCTCCTGCGGCGATGAGGTGGTGTCGAGTCGCTCTGGAGGGGTCGTCCACGATGGATGAACGGGAGATCGAAACACACCCGGAACTGATGGACCCGGATTGGCAGAGGTACGCCGAACGCGAAGCGTGGACCGAGGTGCGGAAGTCGCGGCGCCGCCGGACCCTGCGGCGGATGCGGCCCCGCAAGCCGGGGAAGCCGGTGCTGCGCGCGCGGAGCTGGATCGTCGGCGGTCTCGTCGCCGTGGTGCTCATCGGTATCGCCGTAGTCCTCGTGCAGCGATCCGCGAACCCGGACGCGTCCGCGTCGCGGAACACGTTGCCCGACCGCGCGAAGGTCGATTTGAAGGCACCCTTCGCGAACACCCCCGCCGACGCGTGGCGGGACGGCGCCGCCGGGTTCACCGCGCCCGCTCCCGTCGCGATCGGAGGGTTCAGCGCGAAGGAGGTCGGCGACGCCTACGAGCGCGTCAAGCAGGTGATCACCGCGTCCGATCTCGACCGCAAGATGCTCGAAGGTCACGACACCAGCGCCTATCTCGCACTGCTCGCACCGAACGAAGCCAAGCGGGTCAAGGAGATCCTGGACGGCACCGACGGCGGGAAGACCTCCACCTTCGTGGTCAGGGTGGCCGACGGCTTCCACCTGCTGCCCACCGGCCCGCGCCTGAACGGGAAGCTCAGCGCTCGTCACGGCGACGATCCGGGTGAGCTGGTCGTGCACACCGCCTACGTCATCGCCTACGCCTTCGACGCACCTGACCCGGATTCGCTCACCGGGCCAGGTGACCACGTCGTGTTCCACAAGGTCGAGGGCGATTTCGTGCTCCGGAAGGGTGCGCGCTACGAGGCCGCCGACCAGGGCCTGTCGTCAGGAGATTCGCAAGGCGGCGAGACCTATTCGATGGCCTGCGACGCGAACGCCAGGGGTTTCCTCGCACCGGCGTACAGCGAAAAACGCGACACCGACGCGTTGCCCGGCCCGAAGGAGACCAACATCTTCGATCCCGACAAGCCGGTCGACGCCGTCGACACCTGCGGGCCTCCGCCGAGCGCGACGACACCCGCGCCGAGCCGCTAGGTGCCGAACACGTGCACCCCGAGCAGCTTCCGGTCCGATGTGGACACCACCGGAACGTCATCCCGGTCAACCTTTCGGGGCCGGCGCCCGTAGGAACGGACATGGAACGGTCCGCATGACCACGGTGGAGCACCTGCGATCCGCCCTGCGCGCGGTGCGTCCACCGGACGGTTTCCGCCCGGTCGACCTCGGGCGGATCGTGGCGGCGGGCGGCCGGATCCGGGTGCGCCGCAGGATCGTGGCAGGCGCGGTCGTGCTGGCCGTCACGGCCACTGGCATCTTCTCGCGGAAGCGACGGGATAAGCTGAGCCTTACCTAAACTGGGAGGCGCAGACATGTCCGAGTCACCGAAGTTCGACCATCTCCTGCACTGCGTGCCCGACGTGCACCGCGCGGTCGCCGACTACACCTCGGCCGGGCTCCCCGCACACGTGAACCCGCCGCATCTCGGGATGCGCAACGGCGCGTGGCGGCTCGACACCCGGTACATCGAGATCCTGACCGTCGAAGACCGCGCCGAGTTCTCCGCATCCCCGTTCGGCATCGCGATCGCCGACTGGATGCCCGCGATCGACTCGCTGATCGGCAACGGCGGCGGCGCGCTCAACTTCGCGATCCACGTGACCGACGCGGCCGAGACCGCGGACCGGCTGCGCGAGGAAGGGCACCGCCCGGAACTGACCACCTTCACGCTCGAAGGCTCGCCGGTGTCGTTCCACGAGGTCGTCCTGAAGGGCGCGCCGGACTGGGCGCCGTTCTTCATCACCTACTCCCCCGCGCCGGAGGTGCTCATGCGCCAGGCACCCGACGGGCGCGTCAACCGCGGCGAGCACGATCTGGCCGGGTTCGTCGTGGAGACCCCCGATCCGGAGGCGTCCGCGGCCTGGTTGAGCCGCGTCGCGCGGGTGCCGCTCGACCCGACGGGCCGGATCGCCGAACTCCCCGGCGGCCACGTGCACTTCGCCCCCGGCAGCGCCGACCGGATCACCGCGCTCCTGCTCACCGGCGGCCGCCCGCCCGCCACCACGCTCCACGGGCTCACCGTTTCAAATGTGACATCGAAAGTAGATGCGTAACAGGGCGATCTGTGGTCTGATATGCCCCGACTCGCCGGATTGAGCCAAAAGGGGCAACGGATGAAGAGCGTGGTCTGGTGGTCCATCGGGCTGCTGTTCGGACTGGCGTTGATGGCGCTCGGCGCTTTCGGGACCGGCGACAGCGGCGGCGTGCTGTGCGGCAGCGAGGCCATGCGGCCCGGCACGTACTGCGAGACGACCTCGTACGGCACGAAGTCCCGCAAGAGCTACGAAGAAAAGCGGCAGGAAGCGATCGACGCCGCGAACACCTTCAAGTCCGGTGGCCGGTGGGTCACGCTCGGGATCGGCGCGGTGGTCGCGGCCGGGTGCGGATGGCGGCTGGCCGTCGCGATCCGGCGCAGGCGCGACCGCGGCTCCGACACGGTCACCCAGCAGATCCTGCCGGGATTCGCCCAGCCGCAAGGATTCCCGCCCGCGCAGGGATTTCAGCAGTACCCGCAAGCACCGCACCCGCAGGCCGGGTACCGCCCGCCGCGGCAGTACTAGACCCACCGCCGCCTGGCGGGTTCCGGGGCGAAGCGCACCCCCAATGCCTTCGCCCTGAACCCGACCACGGCGGCCTCCCCGATGAGGCTGATCCCGACCGACAGCACGATGGGGCGCGCTTCCTCGTGCGCGCCGAGCGCGACCCCGAGCACGCCGAGCCCGAAGCTCGAAGCCGACGCGATCAGCCAGACCGCCACCGTCCACTTCGTATACCGCTGCCACAGCCCACCGTCGCGTTCGGACAGCAACGTGGTGGTGCCGCGCAGCCCGCCGAAGACGAGCCCGACAACGGTGCCCAGTACGAGCCAGCCGATGTCGAGCCCGCTGAACTCGGGCACCTTCGTCAGCTCGTAGGCCCCGATCCCCAGCAGCACGACCGGGGACACGAAGGCGTCCCGCGCGGTCAGCGGGCCACCGCGGAACCGTTTGACGACGAGCACCACGACCAGCACGCCCACCACGACAAGCCAGAAGACGCTCGGCACAGGCGTTCCCTTCCCCGCAATCATTATTTATCCCAGTTGAGATAAATCGAAGATATCACAAGTGGGATATCATGGGTCGATGCCCAAGGTCGTCGATCCCGAACTCCGCCGCACCGACATCGCCGAGGCCGTGTTCCGCCTCGTCGCCCGCGAAGGCGTGCAAGCCGCGTCGCTGCGCAGGGTGGCGGCCGAGGCCGAGCTCAACGTCGGCTCGGTCCGCCACTACTTCGCGAGCCACGAGGACCTGCTGATCTTCGCCGCCGAAACGATGTACGCGCGGGTCACCGAGCGCGTCGGCGAGCACGTCGCCGCCCTGGACGCCGGTGCCGACAAGCGCGCTTCGGTGATGAAAATGCTTTCCGAGTTCCTGCCGCTCGACGAGCGGCGGCGGGACGAGACGACGATCAGCTTCGCGTTCCTCGCGGAGTCGCGGCTGAACCCCACGCTCCGCGCGCTCGCCGAAAAGATGCACCGGGGACCCCGCACCCTGGTCAGGCACATCCTGCGCGCCGCGCGCGTGCAGGACGTCGAGACGAACACGGAACTCGTCTGCGCGGTGCTCGACGGCCTGGCCTTCAACGCCGTGCACGTCGAGGGCGCACCGGAGGGCGAGCGGTCCACCGAGGTGGTCGGCAAGCTGCTCGACCACCTGGTGGCCGACCGCTGATCAGGAGTTCACGGCGGCCGGGCCGAGCAGTTCGAGCGTGCTGTCGAGCCGCGATCCCGCGCTCTTGAACAGCAGGATGGCCACGGGCCCCGGCCGGTAGGCGACCCGGCCAGCTCCGCGCGCAGGTTCGCGACGATCACCGTGGCGTGCCGCGGCCATCGCGGTCGCGGCCCTCACCGATCGCGGTCATAACCGGGCGACGAAAGTCGTCACCCGGACGGCGCAGCCCTCGAACGGATCATTGTCATGAGCGATCAAGGTCCGCGATACTTTGTTGCCAGTACCAACAAAATAGTCCGGCTGCTACCGGGTTACAGTGCTGGTGCCAGCCAGCAGGTCGTCGAGGAAGCGGGAGGCTCGCGCCATTTCGTCCACCGAGCGAGCGGAACGTGCCACTTCCCTCAAACGTCCACTGCGGACAGTACGCCGCTCCGGCAGCGGACGGGCACCGGCGGACCGGCCCAGTCAGCCGCGGTGAACTCCGCCGCCGACCCCGGCAGCGCACCGGGCACTCCCGACTTCGGGCCGAACGTGATCGTGTTCGACCCATCGATGCCCGCTTCGCGGATCCAGGACGAACTGGACTCCGTCTTCGCGTGCCAGGAGAGCAACCAGTTCGGCGGTGAGCGATTCGCGCTGCTGTTCAAGCCCGGCGCCTACGACGCGGACGCCAACGTCGGGTTCTACACCCAGGTCGCCGGGCTGGGCCTGAGCCCGGACGACGTCACCATCAACGGCGCGGTGCACGCCGAGGCCGGCTGGTTCGACGGCAACGCGACCCAGAACTTCTGGCGCTCGGCGGAGAACCTGTCGGTGAACCCGGTCGGCGGCACCGACCGGTGGGCGGTGTCGCAGGCCGCGCCGTACCGCCGCATGCACCTGCGGGGCTCGCTGCAGCTCGACGACGGCGGCTGGTCGAGCGGCGGCTACCTCGCCGACTCCGTTGTGGACGGACAGATCCGCTCGGGCTCGCAGCAGCAGTGGATCTCGCGCAACGCGCGCTGGGGAAGCTGGCAGGGGTCCAACTGGAACATGGTGTTCGTCGGCGCCGAGAACGCGCCGGCCACCAGCTTCCCGAACCCGCCGTTCACCACAGTGGACAAAGCGCCCGTGGTGCGGGAAAAGCCGTTCCTCCACGTCGATGACACGGGCGCCTACCAGGTGTTCGTCCCCGCCCTTCGCCACGACGCGCGCGGCACGACGTGGTCGGGCGGCACGCAGCCGGGGTCTTCGCTGCCGATCGGCGAGTTCTTCATCGCGAAGCCGGGCGACTCCGCGTCGACGATCAACGCCGCGCTCGCCACCGGCAAGCACCTGCTGTTCACCCCCGGGGTCTACCACCTCGGCCAGGCGCTCGAGGTGGACCGGCCGGACACCGTGGTGCTCGGGCTCGGGCTCGCCACGCTGGTGCCCGGCAACGGCGTCGCCGCGATGCGGGTCGCCGACGTCGACGGGGTGAAGGTGGCCGGGCTGCTGTTCGACGCCGGGCCGGTGAACTCCCCTGTCCTGCTGGAGGTCGGCCCGGCGGGCTCGGCCGGGTCGCACGCGGCGAACCCGGTGTCGCTGCACGACGTGTTCTTCCGGGTCGGCGGCGCCGGCGTCGGCAGGGCCACCACGAGCCTGGTGATCAACAGCTCGGATGTGCTCGGCGACCACCTGTGGATCTGGCGTGCCGACCACGGTGACGGCGTCGGCTGGGACATCAACACCGCGGACACCGGGCTCGTGGTGAACGGGGACGACGTGACCGCGTACGGCCTGTTCGTCGAGCACTACCAGAAGTACCAGACGATCTGGAACGGCAACGGCGGGCGGACGTACTTCTACCAGAACGAACTCCCCTACGACCCGCCGGACCAGGCCGCCTGGATGAACGGCGGGACGAAGGGGTACGCGGCCTACAAGGTCGGCGACGGCGTGACGAGCCACGAGGCGTGGGGACTCGGCAGCTACTGCTTCTTCAACGTCGACCCCGCCGTCGTCGCGGAACGGTCCTTCGAAGCGCCGGAGACCGCCGGTGTCCGGTTCCACAGCGTGGTGACGGTTTCGCTCGGCGGGACCGGCACGATCAACCACGTCGTCAACGACCGCGGCGGACCGTCCGATCCGGCCACCAACGTCGCCAACCTGAGCGGTTTCCCATGAGCACCCCGGCAGGCCCGCCGGGGTCGCGGACGGGCCGGTGAGACTGCGCCGACACGCTGGCTGATGACGTCAACGGATAACCTCCTGGCTTGCCGGGCATTCCTGCAGCAAACTGGTGACAACCCCGTGCTCGCGCTGGTCGCGCACGCCGGGGCGTTCGGCGTCGGAGGGGATGGGGCTCGGGGTGAGCGGAAACGCGGTCGGTCGTCGCGCGGCGGCCGTCGTGGTACTCGTCGGGGTGGCCGTGGGCGGCTTGGCGTTCCTGTGGCCGCTGTCGGTCTGGACGCATTCGGCGCTCATCGACGGCGCGGCGCGGGTGGACGAGCGGTTCATGCGCGTGGACGAGGCGGCCTGGTTCGTGGTCGGTCTCGCCGCCGCGGCGGGGCCCGCACTGCTCGCGCTGATGATCGGGCGCTGGCGGCTCACGCTGATCGCCGCGGTGCCCGGCGCGATCATCACGAGCTGGCTCGGGTGGTACCTCGTCTCCGGCCTCGGCGGCGCGGACACCCTGTTCCCGCAGGGGACCGTCGAACCGGGCCTGTGCGCCTGGGGCCTGCTGGCGGCCGGCGTGCTGATCCTGGCCGGGGCGGCGGTCGAGTACGTCTCCCGGCGCCGGGAGCACCCGCCCGCGGGAAGCTGAATTTGTCACGGGCATGAGCCGTCCAAGACCGTGAATCAGTAATCGGCTCATACATAAATTGACGCACTGGAGTTGCCGGGCGCTTTGTAGTACTTCTTGACTTCCCGAACAGCGCCGATCTTGACGAAGAAGATGATGGAGACGTCATGGAAACCGACTCCACCCAGGACACGAGCACGATCGAAAAGCTCATGTGGGAAATTTACGAGTACGTCAAACAACGGCATGCTCCGGTCTACGAAGGCGGCGCGACCGCGGCCGAAGCGGTTTACCTGCAAGAGCTTGCCCGCAGGACGAAGGCCGGCGTGGTCGCCGAGATCGGGTTCAACGTCGGATTCTCCGCGATGGCCTTCCTCGAAGGTCTTCCCGAGGTCAAGGTGGTCTCATTCGAGATCGACAGGCGAATTTCGGTCGATCTCGCCAAGGAATTCATCGACGCGCGTTATCCGGACCGGCACGAACTGGTGCTGGGAAACTCGCTGGACACCCTCCCGCGTTATGCCGAGGACAAGCGGGAGCAGCCCGATCTCGTATTCGTCGACGGTGGTCACGACTACGACGTCGCCTACGCCGACATCCAGAACAGCAGGAAGATCGCGAAACCGGGGGCGATCGTGGTGGTCGACGACATGGTGCCGTGGCGCCCGTGGGGCGTCGGCCCGCACGAAGCCTGGTACGAGGCGGTCAAACGGGGGCTGGTCGAGCCGATCGAGTACGTCTCGGACGGGGTGGTCGTCGACGAGATCGCCGAGCCCGCCGACCGGGCGTGGGCCACGGGACGGTTCACCGCGCTCTGAACCGACGGCGCCGGTCGAACGCCCCGCGTCTTGAGCGGGGCGTTCGCGCTCGTTCATCCCACGCAGAACTCGTTGTCCTCGGGGTCCTGCAGCACGACCGCGTAGTAGTCCATCTCGGGCCGGTCCAGCACCTGCAGCACGGTGGCACCGGCCGCGACGAGCCGCTCCACCTTGACGGTCACGCGCCGGGTGCGCTCCGGGAGCGGGACCTCGCGCCCGCCACCGACCTCGAGGTCGAGGTGCACCCTGTTCTTCACCGTCTTGGGCTCCGGCACCTGCTGAAACCAGATCCGCGGCCCGCGCCCCTCCGGATCCACAATGGACTCCGGCGTGTCACCGGCACCCTCCGGCAACTCCTCCGGCGGCACACCCATCTCCTGCCAATAGCCACGCCAGGTCGCGTGCCCACCCGGCGGCGGCTGCGGCACGTAATCCAACGCCTCCACCCAGAACGACACCAGCCGCACCGGATCCGCACAATCGATCGTCACATTCGGCACCATCACCAGAGCATCGCAGCAGGCACCGACGAAAATCACTGCAGCAGCGCCACGCACTCCACGTGGTGGGTCATCGGGAACGCGTCGAACGCGCGCAGATCGGAGAGCCCGTACCCGTGCCCGGCGAAGATCGCGAGATCGCGCGCGAGTGCGGCCGGGTCGCAGGCCACGTACACGATCCGATCCGGCTCGCCCGCCGCGATCGCGTCCACGACGGCACGGCCCGCACCCTTGCGCGGCGGGTCGAGCACCACCACGTCGACCGGTTTCTCGGCCTGGGCCACCACGTCCTCGACGAGCCCGCTCGACCACTTGACCTGCGGGAGATCCGCGAGGTTCGCCTCGCCGTCGGCCACCGCGCGCCTGCCGGACTCGACGGCCCGCACCCGCCCCGCCGGGCCGACCTGCTCCGCCAGCACCGAGGCGAACAGCCCGACGCCCGCGTACAGGTCCCACGCCACCCCGCCGCGCGGTGCCTCCGCCCACTCCCCGACGACAGCGGCCAAGGTCTCGGCGGCCGCGGGGTGCACCTGCCAGAAGCCGTGCGCGTCGAGCCGCCAGTCCCGCCCCGCGGCGCGCTGGACGGCCTCTCCTCCGCTGATCCGGTGCGACCGGACCCGGCCGCGCCAGGTGTTCTGCTCGCGCACGTGGACTTCACCGCCGGCGTCGCGGGTGACCTCGATCTCGCTGCCGGGACGCCAGGTTTCGGCCAGCACGCCGCCGAGCGCGCCCGGCACGGTGATCGGGCAGTCGTCGAGCGGGATCACCCGGTGGCTGCGGTGCTCGCGCAGACCCGCGCGCCCGTCGCGGCCGGCGACCAGCCGGACCCGCGTGCGCCAGCCGAGCGGTCCGCCTGGCAGCTCCTCCACCAGCACCTCGCGCTCGATCCCGGCGAGCCGGTGCAACTGCTCTTCGACCACGGCGGCCTTGAGTTCCCGCTGCAACGCGGCGTCCGCGTGCTGCCAGTCGCAGCCGCCGCAGCCGCCGGGCACCGCGACCGGGCACGGCGGCTCGACCCTGCCCGCCGACGCCTCGTGCACGGCCACCGCGTCCGCGCGGCAGAACGAGCCGCCCTTGTCCTCGGTGACGGTCGCGGTCACCCGCTCACCGGGCAGCGCGTGCCGGACGAACACCACCCGTCCGTCCACTCTGGACACGCAGTGCCCGCCGTGCGCGACGGCGCCGACCTCCAGCTCCAGCTTCCTGCCGAGCCAGCTGGCCACCTCGGTCATCCAGTTTTCTCCTTGTCCGGCTTGGGCGGCTCCGGAGGCTTCGGAGGCTCTGTCGCCTTCGGAGGCTCTGTCGCCTTCGGTTTCGCAGCAGTGGCGGCGCGCCCGGCGACGTAGAGGCCACGGCGCACGTCACCGGCAGCGGGCCGGACACGGCGGTTGCGCTCCTTCGCCTTCTCCGACGAGGCGAGCTGCCACGGCACGCTCGTCACCATGACGCCCGGCTGGAACAGCAGCCTTCCCTTGAGCCGCAACGCACTCTGGTTGTGCAGGATCTGCTCCCACCACCGGCCGACCACGTACTCCGGGATGAACACGGTGACCACGTCGCGCGGGTTCGCGCCGCGCTTGCGCTTCACGTATTCCAGTACCGGCCTGGTGATTTCCCGGTAGGGCGACTCGATCACCTTGAGCGGCACGGAAAACTTGTGCCGATCCCAGTCCGCGACCAGCGCACGGGTGTCGGCGTCGTCGACGTTGACGGTGACCGCCTCCAGCACGTCGGGACGGACGGCCTTGGCGTAGGCGAGCGCGCGCAGCGTCGGCCGGTGCAGTTTGGACACCAGCACGATCGCGTGGTTGCGCGAGGGCAGCACGGCCGGCGCCTGGTCGGCCTCGGCGAGCTCGTCGGCGACGCGGTCGTAGTGCCTTCGGATCGCGGTCATCAGCAGGAAGATCGCCACCATGGCCGCGATCGCGATCCACGCGCCGAGCAGGAACTTCGTGATGAGCACGATCACCAGCACGGTCGAGGTGAGGGTCAGCCCGACCGCGTTGACGGCCTGCGAGCGCCGCATCCGCCGCCGGACACCGCCATCGGTTTCCTTGGCCAGCAAGCGGTTCCAGTGCCGGATCATGCCCGCCTGGCTCACCGTGAACGACACGAACACGCCGACGATGTAGAGCTGGATCAGCTTGGTGACCTCAGCGTCGAAGGCGAAGATCAGCACCAGCGCGAACGCGGCGAGAAAGAGGATGCCGTTGGAGAAGGCGAGCCGGTCGCCCCTGGTGTGCAGCTGGCGCGGGAGGTAGCGGTCCTGCGCGAGGATCGAGCCGAGCACCGGGAACCCGTTGAACGCGGTGTTCGCGGCGAGCAGCAGGATGATCCCGGTGCTGAACGAGATGTAGTAGAAGGCGGGCGGGAAGTCGGCGAACACCGCGTGCGCGATCTGCGCGACGATCGTCTTCTGCTCGTAGCCGGCGGGAGTGCCGGTGAGCTGGCGCGCCGGGTCCTCGGCGTACTTGACGTCGGTGACGATGGCCAGCGTGATGATGCCGATCAGCATCGTCACCGCGAGCACGCCCATCATCAGCAGCGTGGTGGCGGCGTTCTTCGACTTCGGCTTCTGGAACGCGGGCACGCCGTTGCTGATCGCCTCGACCCCGGTCAGCGCGGCGGCGCCGGAGGAGAACGAGCGCAGGATGAGGAAGACGAACGCGAACCCGGTGAGCGACTGCTCCGCGTGCAGCTCGAAGCCCGCGCTCTCGGCCTTCATCTCGGTGCCGCTGAACACCTCGAACAGGCCCCACACCACCATGCCGAAGATGCCGATGATGAACCCGTAGGTCGGGATCGCGAACGCCTTGCCCGATTCCCGGACGCCACGCAGGTTCAGCGCCGCCAGCAGCGCCACGATGGCCACCGCGAACAGGACCTTGTGATCGGCGACGAACGGGATCGCCGAGCCGATGTTGGCCACACCGGACGAAGTGGACACCGCGACGGTCAGCACGTAGTCCACCAGCAGCGCGCTCGCCACCGTCAACCCGAACTTGCCGCCGAGGTTGGTGCCCGCGACCTCGTAGTCGCCGCCACCGCTGGGGTAGGCGTGCACGTTCTGCCGGTAGGAGGCGACCACCACCAGCATGACCAGCGCGACGGCCACCCCGATCCACGGCGCGTAGGCGTAGGCGGACAGGCCCGCCACGCTCAGCGTCAGGAAGATCTCCTCTGGCGCGTAGGCGACGCTGGACAACGCGTCCGAGGCGAAGATGGGCAGCGCGATGCGCTTGGGGAGGAGGGTGTGCGCCAGCCGGTCACTGCGGAACGGGCGGCCGAGGACGAGCCTCTTCAGCGCGGTCGGGAACTTCGACACCGCCGAAGCGTAACGGCACACTCGACACGGTAGGTTCTCCGCTGGCGTGTCGCCGTCGGAGAAGGCTCACCGGAGGACATCTGCCCACCGGAGGAACTGACCAGAGGAGGCTCACCCGTGCACGTGGTGATCATGGGCTGCGGCCGGGTCGGCTCGTCGCTGGCCGCGGCGCTGGAGCGGCTCGGCCACGATGTCGCCGTCATCGACAAGAGCCAGCAGTCCTTCCGCAGACTCGGCAGCGACTTCCACGGCCAGCAGATCGTCGGCGTCGGGTTCGACCGCCGGGTGCTGATCGAGGCCGGGATCGAGCACGCGGGCGCGTTCGCCGCGGTGTCCAGCGGCGACAACTCGAACATCATCTCGGCGAGGGTGGCGCGGGAGAACTTCGGCGTCGAGCACGTCGTCGCGAGGATCTACGACCACAAGCGCGCCGCGGTCTACGAGCGGCTCGGCATCCCGACCGTGGCGACCGTGCCGTGGACGACCGACCGCTTCCTGCGCACCCTGCTCCCCGACGGCCAGGCCGCCGCGTGGCGCGACCCCTCCGGCACGGTCGCGGTGCTGCCGCTGTCGCTGCACGAGGAGTGGCTCGGCCGCAGCGTCAGCGAGCTGCAGGACGCCACCGGGGCGCGGGTCGCGTTCATCATGCGCTTCGGCACCGGGGTGCTGCCGGACCGGAAGACCGTCCTGCAGGCCGACGACACCGTCTACGTCGCCGCGCACTCGGGCACGGTCACCGAGGTCACGAGCGTCGCCCGCCACGCCCCCGAGGAGGAGAACTGATGCGGGTAGCGATAGCGGGCGCCGGCGCGGTCGGCCGGTCGATCGCGGCGGAGCTCATCGACGGCGGCCACCAGGTGATGCTGATCGAGCGCGAGCAGCACCAGTTCGAACCGGAGACGGTCGAGCAGGCGGACTGGGTACTCGGCGACGCCTGCGAGGTGTCGACGCTGGAGGAGTCCGGCATCCAGCTGTGCGAGGTCGTGATCGCGGCGACCGGGGACGACAAGGTCAACCTCGTGGTGTCGCTGCTGGCGAAGACCGAGTTCGCGGTGCGCCGCGTGGTCGCGCGGGTGAACAACCCCGCCAACGAATGGCTGTTCACCGACGCGTGGGGCGTGGACGTCGCCGTGTCGACGCCGCGCATGCTGGCCGCGATGGTCGAGGAGGCGGTCAGCGTCGGCGACCTGGTGCGCCTGATGACCTTCCGGCAGGGCCAGGCGAACCTGGTGGAGCTGACGCTGCCGCAGGAGACCCCGCTGGAGGGCAAGGCGGTCAGCGAGATCGACCTGCCCCGCGACGCCGCGCTGGTCACCATCCTGCGCGGTGACCGGGTGATCGTGCCGCAGCCGGACGACCCGCTGGAGCCTGGCGACGAGCTGCTGTTCGTGGCGTCGGCCGATATCGAACCCGACATCAAGTCCGCACTGGGCTACTGACCCCGCCTCCCCCGCCAAGGGGATTTCCCACGGGGAATTCCCCGAAGGCTCCCTTCAGGGCAACGCGACAGAAGCACCGAGCCGGAGCGGATCGGAGCGCGGCGATCGGAGCGCGGCGGGCGACCGGCCCCCGAGGCGGGCGATCGGGCGGAGCAGCGCGACCCCGCCGATTCTCTGCGGGGCACCTTCGAGGAATCTAACGCCGCGAACTCTCCCCTCGCAGCCAGGCCCATCGCCAAGCACATGCCCTGAAGGCGTCCCTCACGGCATCTAACGCCGCAAAGGGCACCCTCAGGGCATGAACAGCCCTGGCTCCACGCGTGCGAGGGCGGGAAAAGTGGCGTCAGAGTCCCCGGAGGTCACCGTGATGATGCGCGCGCGTCGATTCCGATGCGATGAGCGGAGCCGCCCGGGCTTGGTCCCCGAAGGCGCTACGAAATCCCGGCGCAAGCCCTCAAGGACGCCTTCACGGCATCACATGCCCCGAAGGGCCCCTCCGGGGCATGACGGATCGTCCGCGGGTCAGGCTTCGGTGGCGGGGGTCTGGCTGTACTTCGCGCGCAGGCGTTCTTCGACCTCGGCGTCGGTCTCTTCGTGCGGCGCCGCCTCGCGGAGCGCTTTGAGGCGCTTGTCGGAACGCCGCACGGCCCACACGACGACCAGCAGCGCCAGTGCGTACAGCGGATAGCCCATCGCGATCTTCGCGAACGCCAGCCAGCCCGTGTAGTCCTCGTTGTACAGCCAGCGCTGGACCACGAACCGCGCCGCGAACACCGCGGCCAGCGCCAGTGTCGCGATGTCGTAGCCGAAGCGGGACGGCTTGTCCTTGCGCCAGTCGGTGCCGGTGCGGTTGAGGAGGTTCCAGACCACCCCCGCCAGCGGCCAGCGGGCGAGCACGGACACCACCATCACCGCGCAGTAGGCGAGGCTCGTCCAGATGCCGAACAGGAAGAACCCCTTCGCCGACCCGGTGCGGTAGGCGATGAACGCGGCGATCGCGACCCCGAAGAAGCCGGAGATGGCGGGCTGCAGCGGCTCCTTGCGGACCACGCGCAGCACGGTGATCGCCACCGCGCTGCCGACCGCGGCCCAGATGCCGACCGTCAGCCCGAAGAACGCGTTCGCCAGCACGAACACGATGACCGGCAACGACGAGTAGAACAGGCCGGACACGCCGCCCATCTGCTCGAGCAGGGTCGGTTCCGGCTTCTCCTCGGTCTCGTCCCGCTCTGCCTGCTCGTCCTTGGCTGGTTCAGTCACGTGGTTCATGCCCTCGACGGTCGGGTGAGTGCCGCCGTCGCGGCACTCAGGATGTGGTCTGCAGCTCGTAGTACGGGTTGTACAGCACCTTCTGGCCGTCGCGCTCCGCCATCCGGCCCCGCACCTTGATGGTACGGCCGGGTTCGATACCGGGGATCCGGCGCCGCCCGAGCCACACCAGTGTCACGCCCTCGGTGCCGTCGAACAACTCCGCCTGCAGCGTGGCGGCTTCGTTGGTCGGGCACAGCTCCACGCTGCGGAGTCTGCCCAGCACGGTGACTTCCTGGCCGGACCTGCAGTCGCAGGCGCGCTGCGCCCCGCCCGCTTCGGATTCCTTGGAGAGGTCGTCGGCGTCGAGCTGCTCGACGTCCGTGGTCAGTTTTCGAACCAACCGGCTGAAGTAGCCGCCGTCTTTGGCGGGCATATGCGGTGCTCCTGTGCTCCGGGGCCCCCGACTGAAACGGCCCGTGCGTGATTAAGCGTAACCCTTCGACGGCAAGGGAAACCGACTTGGACGAAGATCGCAACGTGACCTTTGCTATCCCAGCCGGCACCGCTGTCGTGCTCCCGGGCACCGGCTCGGACGAACTGTTCGCCGGAGCCGTTTTCGCAGGTCCGCTGGCCGCGTTCGGCGTCAACGCGCAGTTGCCGCCACCTCCGGCAGGCGACCGGCTCGTCCCCGGCTACCTCGCCGCGCTGGACGCGGCCGCGGCAGCCGGGCCAATCCTCGTCGGCGGTATCTCGTTCGGGGCCCATCTCGCCGCGGAATGGGCGGTGGCGAACCAGGACCGCTGTGCAGGGGTGCTGGCCGCGCTGCCCGCCTGGCACGGCGCGCCGGGCGAGGCGCCCGCTTCGCTGGCCGCGCGCGCCTCGGCCGATCTGGTCCGCAGAACGGGCCTGGAAGCGACGCTGACGGCTTCGACGGCTGGCGTGCCGCGCTGGCTCGCCGACGAGCTCACCCGGGCGTGGCGGCGGCACGGGGACGGCCTGGCGGACAGCCTGCTCGCCGCGGCGGGCCACCCGGCCCCGGCGCTGACCGCGCTGGCCGCGCTTGACGTGCCCGTCGGCATCGCGGCCTGCGTCGACGACCCCGTGCACCCCGCCGCGGTCGCGCACGAGTGGGCGGCGGCGCTGCCCCGCGCGGCCGTCGTGGAAAGCACGCTGGCCGCACTCGGCGAGGACCGCGAGTCACTCGGCAGGGCCGCGGTACTGGCCCTGCTCACCGCCTTGCGGGATTAGTCCGCGACCTTCGCCGTGGCGAGCAGTGCGGACAGCCCCGGCGGCACCGCGAACAGCGTCGCGGTGCCGAGGAACACGAGCCATTCGGCGGAGGTCGGCGCGGTGTTCCTACGGTCTGGTCACTGCTGCGCCTGCTGGGCGGCGATGTGCTCGGCGACGGCGTCCGGCAACGTGATCGTCAGCGGGGTCCGCACCGGCATCGGCGAGTCGCCCCGGTCGACGACGGTGTGCCGCACGATCTCGCGCAGCACGCCGGGCGCGGCGGCCGACTGCGACTGCGGGCCCGCGATGACCCCGCGCAGCATCCAGCGCGGGCCGTCCACCCCGACGAACCGCAGCGCGACCTCGCCGACGATCGCGGACAGCTCGGTGCCCCATTCGCCGCGGCCGCTGGTGACCTTGGCGCCGTCCGACTTCAGCTGCTCGGCCAGCTCGTTCGCGACCTCGTTCCACAGCCCGCCCGACTTCGGCGCGGCGTAGGCGCTGACCGTGACCTGGCCCTGCTCGGTGACGACGTGCACCGCGCGCACGCCCCCGCTCGACGGGTCCATCTCGACCTGCACCTGCGAGCCGTCGGGAACCGGCACCCGCACCGAGCCGAGGTCGATCCGGGGGATTTCGTCCTCGGGCGCGTATTCGAGGTCGTACGGGCCCTCGGCGCCGTCGGGCAGATCCTCCAGCGCGTGGTCGGAATCGTCGTAGTCGTCCTCGACCCCGTCAGGCTCGGGCGCGGCGTGCCTGCCCCGGCGCTGCTCCGGCGCGGCGCTCTTCTTGCGTCCGAAAATCCCCACTAGCTCTCCGTTCCTTCCCCATGCCCGACCGCAGTGCTCAGCCTCGCGTGTCCCCCGGTGGACCCGTAGCCGCCGTCGCCGCGCTCCGAAGACCCTAGAGCCTCCAGCGTGCCGACCTCGACGAACCGGGCCTGCTCGACGCGCTGGACGACCAGCTGCGCGATCCGGTCGCCCCGCGAGAGCACGAGCGGCTCGTGCGGGTCGTGGTTGATCAAACAGACTTTGATCTCGCCGCGGTAGCCCGCGTCGATCGTCCCCGGCGTGTTCACCACCGACAGGCCCGCCCTCGCGGCGAGACCGGACCTGGGGTGCACGAATCCGGCATACCCGTGCGGGAGCGCGATCGCCACTCCCGTGCCGACCACCACCCGTTCGCCCGGCTCGAGCACGACATCGGCGGTGGTGACGAGATCGGCACCGGCGTCGCCGTCGCGAGCGTACGCCGGGAGCGGCACGCCGGGATCTGTTCGGGTGAGAGGGACCTGCACGATGGACACGGGCGGCGAGACTACCCTTCCCCTGTGGGTACCAGTGCAAGCAAGGCCGGTGAGGCTCAACCGCGCGAAGCGAACGGCGAACCGCGCTACCGGGAGCGGCTGTACGTCTCCTGGTGGGGCTGGCCGCTGCCGCTGCTCGGCTCGGTGCTGCTGGCGGCGGAGATCCCGATGGGCTTCCGCGCCGTCCCGGAGTGGCTGCCGTTCGCGGTACTGCCGGTGCTGGCGGTCCTGCTGATGCTTTCGCTCGGCCGCGTGAAGGTGACCGTGACCGGCGGCGACGGTCCCGAGCTGCGGGTCGGCGACGCGCACATCCCGCTCGCGTTCGTCGGCGACGTCGAGGTGATCGGCAAAGACGACAAGCGCAAGGCGCTCGGCCCCGAGTCGGACCCGGCCGCCTTCGTGGTGCACCGCGGCTGGATCGGGCCGCTCCTGCGGCTGCGGCTCACCGACCCGGCCGATCCCACGCCGTACTGGCTGATCAGCACGCGCAAGCCGGAGCGGCTCGCCGAATTGGTCCGCGGCGGTACCGCTCGCGAGGACTCCGGGTACGACGAAGGGTGACCAGGCGCGGCGCCTGGTCACCCTCGCTGTCTTGCTCTTGTTCTGCCCGCCGGGCGTGACCACACCGCCACGCCCGCGACGAAGACCCCCGATCTGACGCACCCGCTCCCTCAGGCGCAGTCGCGGCAGATCAGCCGTCCCCCGCTCTCCTCGGCCAGCCGGCTCCGGTGGTGCACCAGGAAACACACCGAGCAGGTGAACTCGTCAGCCTGCTTGGGCACCACCTTGACCGTCAGGTCCTCACCGGAGAGCCCGGAGAGGTCGGCACCGGGGAGCTCGAAGTTCTCCGCGGTCGCGTCCTCGTCGACGTCCACGACGCCGGACTGGTTCTCGTTGCGCCTCGCCTTCAGCTCTTCCAACGAGTCTTCGGCCAGCTCGTCGGCTTCGCTGCGGCGCGGAGCGTCGTAGTCGGTCGCCATTGTCCCTCACCCCTGCGATCAGCTTGATGTCAAAACTGCTCCGGACACACCTGCGCGAGTCCGTCGCGTGCGCTAGTAAACGATCCAGCGCCCCTGTTTGTGCCCGGCGTGGCAGTGAGCCAGATCTCTCTTGTGCATCGTGGTCTGTCGACTGCTCCAGCCGCCGGAGCCCGCAGAGGGTAGCTCACCGGATACCCAGCTCGGCAACGTGTCAGTCCTGCCGCTCTGCACGTCACCCATCAGGGGTAACGTACCCTCCGTGACGGGTTAGACCGATCGGGTTGCCGACCCGGAGTCGCAGGCAACCTGGACGCGACTGTCGGCGTCTTAGAGCGGTGTAACGCCTAAGCTGATCAGAGACGACGAAGCCGGTAACGGCTCGTTTCGGGGGCTGTCGATCGGGGAAGGGACATCGCAGGTGGCGTCGGGGAAGGGTTTCGGGGACCGCACGGCACGGCCGTACCGCAGACGACGCCCGCTTCCGGCGCTCATCGTGATCGCGGTGCTGTGCCTCGGCGCACTCGTCGTGTGGGTCAACGCGATCACGGGCAAGGGTGACATCGATTCCGCGATCCGCTGCGATCCCCCCGCGCAGGCACCGCCCGGCGCGGCGTACACCCCGCTGAGCCACGACGCGCTCGACAGCACCGCCCCGATCCCGCAGACCAAGGTCGCCGTCCGGGTGCTCAACGCGAGCAGCACGCGCGGCGCGGCCGCGCTCACCACGGAGAACATCGCCGCGCTCGGGTTCGAGCAGGCGGCCCCGCCGGACAACGACCCCGCCTACCCGCCGCACCACGAAGCGAAGTGCCGCGGCCAGATCCGCTTCGGCGAGAACGGCGCCCCCGCCGCCCGCACGCTCAGCCTCGTCGCGCCGTGCGTCGAACTGGTGCGGGACAACCGGAAGGACGCGTCGGTCGACCTGTCCGTCGGCAGCGCGTTCGGCCAGCTCCAGCCGAAGGCCGAGGCGAAGCAGGTGCTCGACCAGCTCAAGGCCTTCAGCGCGCAGCAACCGACCGGCGGCGCCGAGCAGTCCGCCGGGCAGACCCCGAAGATCGACCAGACCCTGCTCGCCGCCGCGCGCGACGTCACCTGCTGACACTCCCCCGCCAGAGGTAACCCGCCCAGCGGGGCGGGCTGCTATGCCCCGAAGGTGATCTCGCCCTCGCGGCGCGCGGCATGATGACGGTGATGCCCCGAAGGACGCCTTCGCGGCATCAGATTCCCTCAAGGGCGCCTTCAGGGCACGTGGCCTGGGCCGGGCAAGCCCGTGCAGGCCGCATCCATGGCGTTACCGGCCTGAATGGCGTTACCGGCCTGAATGCTTCGGGCACGAGCGCGGGAACGAGAAAGAGGCGCGAGCGGCGAAACCCAGGCCCGCAAGGCTCCCTCCACGGCCCCTGACGCCGCGTTCCCGGCCGGCACAGCACGGTTCAGGACAGCGCATGGCCCACCGATGCCCCGAAGGACGCCTTCGCGGCATCAGATTCCCCGAAGGACGCCTTCAGGGCGGGAGACCTCGCCTTGACCTCCGGAGAAGCATCCATCGGAGCGGTGACGGGGCCGGAAGCTGGCTCAGACGGTGGCGGCGCCGCAGTCCAGCAGGGCCCTGCGGAGCGGGGTCGCGATGCCGGGGGCGGCGGCGAAGGTCGCGTCGGCGCCCAGTTCGGTGTCCTCGCCCGGTATCCGCACGAGCGCACCCGCCTCGGACGCCACGAGCGCGCCTGCCGCCCAGTCCCAGGTGTTGAGACCGTGCTCGAAGTACGCGTCGGTCCAGCCCGCCGCGACGGCGCACAGGTCGAGTGAGGCCGCGCCGGAGCGCCGGATGTCGCGGACCCGGCCGAGCAGGTCGGCGGCGAACGCCGCCTGCCGGGTTCGCCGGTCCTGCCGGTAGGCGAACCCGGTCGCGACCAGCGTGAGGTCGAGGCGGTCCGGTCCCGCGCCGATCCGCAGCGGCTCGCCGTCGAGGAAGGCGCCGTGCCCGCGCGCCGCCGTCCAGCGGCGCCCGCTGGCCGGTTCCACCACGGCGCCCGCCACCGACACGCCGTCGACCTGCGCGCCGATCGACACCGCGAACCACGGGAAGCCGTAGAGGAAGTTCACCGTGCCGTCGATCGGATCGACCACCCAGGTGACCTCGCCCGGCTCGGCAGCCGTGCCGCCGCCCTCCTCGCCGATGATCCGTTCGCCCGGGCGCCTCGCCGCGAGCAGTTCGCGGACGAGCCGTTCGGAGGCGTGGTCGGTCTCGGTCACCACGTCGGTGTCGGTGGACTTCGTGCCGACTTCCACCGCCCTGCCGCGCAGCATGCCCCGCCACACTTCGCCGACCAGTGCGGCCGCCTCGACGGCGATCGACTCGGCTGTCTCCGACAACGTTTTCGGCTCTGTCTCGTCAACTCCCACGACGACATGGGACCACATCCCGCTACAGTCTCGGGGACGCACTTCTGAATCGTGGGAGTTACGACTCCCCCGCGAACTCCGTCCGGGGCGAGCCGCGGACGGGATGATTTAGCCGTGCCCGCACGGCACGGCAGGACAGCTTGAGGGAAGGGACGGCGCCAATGACGGCGAGCCGAGGTTTCGGAATCGACATCGGCGGCAGCGGGATCAAGGGCGCTCTGGTGGACCTGGAGCAGGGCCGGTTGATCGGCGAGCGGCTGAGGATCGACACGCCAAAGCCCGCCACGCCCGAGGCCGTTGCCGAGGTCGTCGCCGAAGTGGTCGGCGGCTTCGACTGGGACGGCCCGGTCGGCGTCACGCTCCCCGCGGTGGTGAAGAAGGGCGTCGCGCACACCGCCGCCAACATCGACCCGAGCTGGATCGGCACGGACGCGGACGCGCTGTTCGCCAAGCAGCTCGGCCGGGACGTCGAGAACGTCGCCATGCTGAACGACGCGGACGCCGCGGGCATGGCGGAGGTCCGCTTCGGCGATCCCGCCGCGCGCAAGGGCGTCGTCGCGCTGCTGACCTTCGGCACCGGGATCGGCAGCGCGGTGTTCCACGACGGCAAGCTCGTGCCGAACACCGAACTCGGGCACATCGAGGTCGACGGGCACGACGCGGAAAAGAAGGCCGCGGCGTCGGTCAAGGACCTCGAAGGCCTGTCGTACCCGGAGTGGTCGAAGCGGGTGCACCGGTACCTCACGGCGCTGGAAAACCTGATCTGGCCCGATCTGTTCATCGTCGGCGGCGGGGTCAGCAAGAAGTCGGAGAAGTGGGTGCCGCTGCTCGACATCCGCACCAGGGTCGTGGTCGCCTCGCTGCAGAACAACGCGGGCATCGTGGGCGCCGCGGCGGCCGCCGCCGAGGGCATCGAGCACTGATCGAGACCCCGGCCGATCACCGATCGGGAACATCCGGCGCGCCCGGAGGGGCGATCGCTTCGCAACTCCCCGGCGTGCCGTCGTTACAATGGAACACGGCCCTTGGCTGCGGGGACGAAAACCGCAGGCCGGGGGCGTCCCCCGAACCTTGGCAGCCGGGAGGTCCCCTCCCTCCGGCTCGCCTGATTGACCGCTGCGAAAGGGCGTACGTGGCAGCCGCAAAAACCGCTACCCGAAGCGGCACGAAGACAACCAGCGCCGACGAGGGCGCGGAGTCCAGCATCGAGGCGGCCGGCCAGAACGGCACCGCGAAGAAGGCTGCTCCCCGTAAGCCCGCCGCGCGCAAGACCGCGGCGAAGAAGGCCCCCACCAAGGCCAAGGGCGAGGACACCGCCGGCGAGGCCGACGGTCCGGAGGACCTCGACGAGGCCGACCTGGAGACCCCGGACCTGTCCGATCTCGAAGAGGTCGAGGTCGACGTAGTCGACGCCACCGTCACCACGGACGAGGACACCGCCGAGGACGCCGAAGAGGACGAGGCGCCCGCCGCCACGCCCCGTGGCCAGCGCACGTCCAGCGCGAAGGGCGGCAAGTCCGCCGAGGGCGGATCCGACTTCGTGTGGGACGAGGAGGAGTCCGAGGCGCTGCGGCAGGCCCGCAAGGACGCCGAGCTCACCGCCTCCGCGGACTCCGTGCGCGCCTACCTCAAGCAGATCGGCAAGGTCGCACTCCTCAACGCCGAAGAAGAAGTCGAACTCGCCAAACGCATCGAAGCAGGCCTCTACGCCGCCGAACGCGTCCGCGGCTCCGAAGAAGAAGGCGAAAAACTCGCCACCCAGATGCGCCGCGACCTCAAATGGATCGTCCGCGACGGCGAACGGGCCAAGTTCCACCTGCTGGAGGCGAACCTCCGGCTCGTGGTCTCGCTCGCCAAGCGCTACACGGGACGGGGCATGGCGTTCCTCGATCTGATCCAGGAGGGGAACCTGGGGCTGATCCGCGCGGTCGAGAAGTTCGACTACACCAAGGGATTCAAGTTTTCGACCTACGCCACGTGGTGGATCCGCCAGGCCATCACCCGCGCCATGGCCGACCAGGCCCGCACCATCCGCATCCCCGTGCACATGGTCGAAGTCATCAACAAACTCGGCCGCATACAACGCGAACTCCTCCAGGACCTCGGCCGCGAACCGACCCCAGAAGAACTCGCCAAAGAAATGGACATCTCCCCGGAGAAAGTCCTCGAAATCCAGCAATACGCCCGCGAACCCATCAGCCTCGACCAAACCATCGGCGACGAAGGCGACTCCCAACTCGGCGACTTCATCGAAGACTCCGAAGCCGTCGTCGCCGTCGACGCCGTCTCCTTCACCCTCCTGCAGGACCAACTCCAATCCGTCCTGCAAACCCTCTCCGAACGCGAAGCAGGCGTCGTCCGCCTCCGCTTCGGACTCACCGACGGCCAACCCCGCACCCTCGACGAAATCGGCCAAGTCTACGGTGTCACCCGCGAACGCATCCGCCAGATCGAATCCAAAACCATGTCCAAACTCCGCCACCCCTCCCGATCCCAAGTCCTCCGCGACTACCTCGACTAGGGCTGACATCCGGCGAAGGGGCCGTCGACCTGCGGGTCGGCGGCCCCTTCGCCGTCACATCCGGTCACAGAAGCCGATCAACTGGCGGCGAAGGCGGCGGGTCGTCGTTACAATGGAACGCGGCCCGGACCTGCGGACGGCAAGCCGGCAGGCCGAGGGACGAGTCCGAATCCGAGGCAGCCGAGGCCAGCTCCCTGCCCCGGTTCGTCGTGATCGACCACTGCGAAAGGGTGTCTGTGGCAGCCCCGAGGACCGCCAGCCGAAGCGGCAAGAAGACAGCGACCAGCGCCGATACCGACATCGAGGCCGACGGTCAGAACGGTGCGGCGCCGAAGGCTGCTCCCCGTAAGCCTGCCGCGCGCAAGACCGCGGCGAAGAAGACCCCCACCAAGGCCAAGGGCGAGGACACCGCCGGCGAGGCCGACGGTCCGGAGGACCTCGACGAGGCCGACCTGGAGACCCCGGACCTGTCCGATCTCGAAGAGGTCGAGGTCGACGTAGTCGACGCCACCGTCACCACCGGCGAAGACGTCGCGGAGGACGCCGAAGAGGACGAGGCGCCCGCCGCCACGCCCCGTGGCCAGCGCACGTCCAGCGCGAAGGGCGGCAAGTCCGCCGAGGGCGGATCCGACTTCGTGTGGGACGAGGAGGAGTCCGAGGCGCTGCGGCAGGCCCGCAAGGACGCCGAGCTCACCGCCTCCGCGGACTCCGTGCGCGCCTACCTCAAGCAGATCGGCAAGGTCGCACTCCTCAACGCCGAAGAAGAAGTCGAACTCGCCAAACGCATCGAAGCAGGCCTCTACGCCGCCGAACGCGTCCGCGGCTCCGAAGAAGAAGGCGAAAAACTCGCCACCCAGATGCGCCGCGACCTCAAATGGATCGTCCGCGACGGCGAACGGGCCAAGTTCCACCTGCTGGAGGCGAACCTCCGGCTCGTGGTCTCGCTCGCCAAGCGCTACACGGGACGGGGCATGGCGTTCCTCGATCTGATCCAGGAGGGGAACCTGGGGCTGATCCGCGCGGTCGAGAAGTTCGACTACACCAAGGGATTCAAGTTTTCGACCTACGCCACGTGGTGGATCCGCCAGGCCATCACCCGCGCCATGGCCGACCAGGCCCGCACCATCCGCATCCCCGTGCACATGGTCGAAGTCATCAACAAACTCGGCCGCATACAACGCGAACTCCTCCAGGACCTCGGCCGCGAACCGACCCCAGAAGAACTCGCCAAAGAAATGGACATCTCCCCGGAGAAAGTCCTCGAAATCCAGCAATACGCCCGCGAACCCATCAGCCTCGACCAAACCATCGGCGACGAAGGCGACTCCCAACTCGGCGACTTCATCGAAGACTCCGAAGCCGTCGTCGCCGTCGACGCCGTCTCCTTCACCCTCCTGCAGGACCAACTCCAATCCGTCCTGCAAACCCTCTCCGAACGCGAAGCAGGCGTCGTCCGCCTCCGCTTCGGACTCACCGACGGCCAACCCCGCACCCTCGACGAAATCGGCCAAGTCTACGGCGTCACCCGCGAACGCATCCGCCAGATCGAATCCAAAACCATGTCCAAACTCCGCCACCCCTCCCGATCCCAAGTCCTCCGCGACTACCTCGACTGAGACGGGAAAAGAAAAACGCGGGTGCGTCCACTGTGGACGCACCCGCGTTTTTCTTTCCCCGCACCGGTTTCAGTTGCCGGACCGGCTCTTGCGCTTACCGGAGGCGGCCAGCACCAGCAGGCCGCCGAGCACCGCCATCACCACGCTCGCCGCGATGTGCAGCGACTCCGGCAGCACGTACAACTGGACGAACCAGCTCCTCGACCCGTCGCCGAGCCGGTTGATGAAGCCGCCGACGCCCTGCACGAGCAAGAGGATCCCGAATGCCTCGATCATGATGAAACCCGTTCCGTGTCGGCGGCCCTGCTGGAAGACCGCGGAGTCAACGTCTGCCAGAGCGGTCCGGTGACGAACCAGATGACCGTGATCAAGCCGAGCCGGGGCAGCCAGCCGGTGGCCTCCCACAGCGGCTTCGTCTGCTCCGGGGTGCCGACAACGAAGATCAGCACCAGCAGGACCGCGGCCGCGATCCCGCAGCCGAGCACGCAGCGGCCCCATTCCCGCCACTCGTGGCGCACCCGTTCCGGACCGTGCTTCGGCGGTTTGACCGGTGGCGGCCCGCCCGCGAAGCGGTGCGCGAACCGCACGTCGGCCCACCGCACCAGGCGCGGCCCGAACGCGACGGAGAAGCCGAGGTACACGCCCGCGATCCCGTGCACCGCACTGGCCTTGCCGCCGCCGGCGAGGTCGATCATCGTCGCGACGAGCACCCCGAGGTCGACCACCGCGGTCGAGGCGAGCAGCACGGCTCCGGTCCGGCGCCAGCGCAGCAGGTACCTGGCGACGAGGCCGCCGAGGATGAAGACCCAGAACCCGATCTCGCCCGCCGCGATGACCATGGCCATCGGATTGGCGGCGAGGAACTCCCATGCTTTGTCCACGCCGGTAACGATCGCGCGCCGGAGTGCGCGGCGCGTCCGCGATCCGCAGGACCCGCCGGTCATCAGTTGGGATGAGGTCATCAGTTCGGATGACGTCGCCCGCCGCGCGCTGTGCTGTGATGGGCAGGTGTCCTGCCGCGCCTCCCCCCTGCCTTCACCGCGGTTGCCGAAGCGGTTCCGGGGCCTGAGCGAGACGTGGCAAGACGTGCTCATCAGCGTGACGTCCTTCGTGGTGGGCGCGCTGCTCTACCAGTTCGGCCTGTTCGCGATGTTCGGCTCCCGGACGACCGAGGTGGGCCCGTGGCACTGGGTCACGCTGGCGCTGATCTGCGCGCTCGGCCTGCTGCGCAGGCGCAGCTCCGGTATCGGCCTCGCACTCGCGACCGCGGTGGTGTGCTGGGACGCGGTGCTCGGCCTGACCGCGCCGACCCTGGCCGCCTTCTTCGACCACGTCTACGCGGCGACGATGTACGGCTCGCGCAGGCTCAGCAAGGCGATGGTCCCGCTGGCCGCGTTGAGCACCGTGG
Organism: Amycolatopsis minnesotensis; assembly: GCF_039529815.1. Lineage (NCBI taxonomy): Bacteria > Bacillati > Actinomycetota > Actinomycetes > Pseudonocardiales > Pseudonocardiaceae > Amycolatopsis > Amycolatopsis minnesotensis. The sequence continues at coordinate 119,125 of NZ_BAAANN010000012.1, forward strand.
GCACCACGGCCATCGCGCTCGTGCACACCGGCGACTGGAAGCTCGCCGTGCTGGCCGCGCTGGCCACCAACTTCCCGTTCGTGATCACGCCGGTGTGGTGGGCGACCGGGATGCGCCAGTTCCGGGACCTCGCCGAGCAGGAGCGGGAGAACGCCGCGCAGCTTGCCAGGATCAGCGAGCTGGACCGCGACGCGGCGGTGGTCGCCGAGCGGTCGCGGATGGCGCGCGATCTGCACGACGTGATCGCGGGGCACCTGTCGGCGATCGCGATCCAGTCCGAGGCCGCGCTCTCGCTCAACGAAGCCGACCCGGCGACCTCGCGCAAGGTGCTCGAAGCGGTGCGGGAGAACAGCGTGCACGCGCTCGAAGAGATGCGGGCGATGATCGGGCTGCTGCGGTCGGCGCAGTCGGATGCCGACGAGAAGACCGCGCCGGCCAGGCTGGCGGACCTTTCCGTGCTCGTCGACTCCGCGCGGGCGACCGGGATGCGCGTCGACGTGCGCACCGAGCTGGACGAGGACGACCCGCTGCCCGCGGCGGTCGACCTGACCGCGTACCGGATCGCGCAGGAGGCACTGACGAACGCGGTCAAGCACGCGCCGAACACCGACGCGGTCGTCACCGTCCGCCGGGTGAGCGGGACACTGCACGTCGAGGTGACCAACGAACTGCCGCCGGACGCGGGTGATCCGGCGGGCACCGGGAGGGGACTGTTGAACATGCGGGAACGGGCGGCCGCGGTGGGCGGCTCGCTTTCGGCAGGCCCGGCTGGCTCGTCGTGGTCGGTGCGGGCGCGGCTACCGATCGGCGGCGGCGAAGCGTGAGCGACGAAGTGCGGGTGCTGGTCGCCGACGACCACGGCGCGATCAGGGCGGGGCTGGTGCTCATCCTGGACAACGCGCCGGGTGTCGCGGTGGTCGGGGAAGCCGCCGATGGCGCGGCCGCGATCCAGCAGGCGCGGGCGCTGCGGCCGGACGTGGTGCTGATGGACGTGCGCATGCCCGGTGTCGACGGGATCGCCGCGACGAAGCAGATCGTGGCGGACGAGCTGGCGCAGGTGCTGGTGCTGACCACGTTCGACGTCGACGAGTACGTGTACGCGGCGCTGCGGGCCGGCGCGGGAGGGTTCCTGCTCAAGTCGGTCGAAGCGCCGAGGCTGGTGGAGGCGGTGCGCCTGGTGGCGGCGGGCGAGGGCGTGCTGGCGCCGCAGGTGACCAGGAAGCTGATCACCGCGTTCGCCTCCGGTGCCGCCGAGCCGGTGCGGCCGGCCGCGGAGCTGGCGGCGCTCACCGAGCGGGAGCGGGAAGTCCTGCAGTGCCTCGGCGACGGACTGTCCAATGCGGAAATCGGGCACCGGCTCTTCATCGGCGAGACCACCGTCAAGACCCACGTGTCCAGGGTGCTGATGAAACTCGGGCTCCGGTCACGGGTGCAGGCCGCGATCCTCGCCCAGGAACAGGGGCTCGCCGGGCAGAGCGGCGCCGGTACCGGGGAAAACCCGGAAACTTAGGGGTCGGGTCAGCCTGCGCCGGGGGCGGTGACCTTCTACTGTTTCCGGATGGGCGTGACGCGGACACTCAATGTCGACGACGTTCTCAAACGGCAGACCTCCGGCGAGCTGAAACGGCGGCTGCGCGGCCGCGATCTGATCGGCTTCGGGGTCGGGATCATCATCGGCACCGGCATCTTCACCCTCGCCGGCGTGGAGGCGAAGAGCCACGCCGGGCCCGCGGTGACGCTGTCCTTCGTGATCGGCGCGGTGGTCGCCGGGCTCGCCGCGCTCTGCTACGCGGAACTGGCGTCGAGCGTGCCGACCGCGGGCAGCGCCTACACCTACGCGTTCGCCACGCTCGGCGAGATCTTCGCCTGGATCATCGGCTGGGACCTGCTGCTCGAGTTCGCGCTCGGCGCCGCCGTCGTTTCGCGCGGCTGGTCGGGGTACCTGGCGAACCTGCTCGGACTGCCGCAGAGCCTGTTCGGCGAGGACGCCACGGTCAACATCGGGGCGGTGCTGATCATCGCGCTGCTGACCGCGGTCGCCGTCGCCGGGATCAAGCAGTCCGCCCTGTTCACCAACGCGCTGGTGCTGGTGAAGGTCGCGGTGTGCGTGCTGATCCTGGTGGTCGGCGTGTTCTTCATCAAGGGCGCGAACCTGACCCCGTTCCTCCCGGACGCCCAGCCGCCGGCCTCCGGCGCCGGCACGCTGCACCAGCCCGTCGTGCAGGCGGCGCTGGGGCTGCAGCAGTCGGTGTTCGGGATCGCGGGCATGGTCACCGCGGCGGCGATCGTGTTCTTCGCCTACACCGGTTTCGAAGCGCTGGCGAACCTCGGCGAGGAGACCCGCAACCCGAGCAAGGACCTGCGCGTCGGCATCCTCGGCGCACTGGGCATCTGCGCGATCCTCTACATCGGGGTGTCGCTGGTGCTGACCGGCATGGTGCACTACACCGACATCGACGAGGGCGCGCCGCTCGCGGACGCGTTCAACCAGGTAGGCCAGCGCTGGGTCGGCGCGCTCATCTCGGTCGGCGCGGTCACCGGGCTGACCTCGGTGATGATGGTCGAGCTGGTGACGATCGGGCGGATCGGGTTCGCGATGGGCCGCGACGGCCTGCTGCCGAAGAAGATCGGCGAGGCGCACCCGAAGTGGGGCACCCCGCACCGGATGACGATCGGCGGCGCGGTGCTGATCGCACTGCTGGCCGCGTTCATCCCGATCAGCGAGCTGTCGGACATGGTGAGCATCGGCGCGCTGTCGGCGATGATCATCGTCGCGCTCGCGGTCCCGGTGCTGCGCCGCAAACGCCCCGATCTCAAGCGCCCCTTCAGGGTGCCGCTCTCCCCCGCCCTGCCGATCGTCGCCGCGCTCGCCTGCCTGTACCTGATGCTGAACCTGGACGTGCTCACCTGGATCCGGTTCGCCGTCTGGCTCCTGCTCGGCCTCGCGATCTACTTCTGCTACGGCCGCAAGCACTCCAGGCTCGCCACGGAGGAGAAGGTCACGCCCAAGGCGACGGGAGAAGCCCCGCCGACCTGACGAGCGCGGCCACGTCGTCGGCGATCGGCGTGACGAGCAGGATCCCGTTGTCCCGCAAGGAATGCGCCAGCATCTCCGCTGGCTGCAGGTGCGCGCCTTCGTCCACTACGGACACCAGGGTCCGGTCGCCGACGGTGAGCGTGCCGTCCAGCGCGGCGTACCGGCTGCCCCGGCGCCGCGACGTCCACAGTGGAGGGATGCCGCCGTCGAGCCAGTCCCGCAGCGCGCGGTCGGGGGTGTCGTCGGCGACCAGGTCCTCGGCGGACAGGCAGGCGAGCACGCCCACCGCGTCCAGGCCGTGCAACGACGCGAGCAGCGCGCGAAGCCGCGCGGCGGTCCAGTCCCCGGAGACCGGGGTCACCAGGAACTCGGGCCGGGAGAGTGCGTCGGCGAGCCCGGCAGCGGGCAGCCCGCGCGTTGCCGCGAGGGCCATCTCGTCCCGGGCCAGCGCGCCGGGGAACCGCTGGATCTCGTCGAGCAGCGCCATCACGGTGCAGTCTCTCACGGTGGTTCGGCGACTACGTCGAGTCGTTCCGGCACGCGGGAAGTAGCGGACCGTGACGACACGCCCGGCTGTCGCGACACGCCGTAGAGCTCGCATTGTGACCATCACACGCAGCACTCGCGAATTCCGCTGAGAACGAACAAGATCGGTGCGAGCCGGGCCTTGATGCTCCGGACGGACGCCATGTTACCCGCCTGCGCAGGCACTTTCACCAGCGAAAACGGCAAAGTCCGCTACTCCGCGTTCCGGCCGCGGGGAATGATCTACGACATCCGGGGTAATTCGGCGTGACACACCTCCCACAGGCGCGGGAACACTTGCGGCCCGCCGAACGTCTGCAAGAGTGGAAGCAACGAACACCGCGGAGCCGGTGGCGACCCCGCCCCCGGAGTCAGTGCCGAAGTGGTCGTAGCTGGATCGATGGCATCGGGTAACCGGTGCCGGGACGGAGGGAGACTCCCATGACATCACCCACGCTCACCCGCCCCGAACTGACCGCTGCCGACCGTTGCGACCGGTGCGGTGCCGCAGCACAGGTTCGCGCCGTACTCAGCACTGGCGGCGAGTTGCTTTTCTGTGGACACCACGCTCGGGAGCACGAGAACAAGCTCAAGGAGATGGCAGCCGATATTCAGCGGGGCTGAAAAGAGTCTTTCTCTGCAGATGGCGAGTGCTCACCGAGCACTCGCCATCTTCATTTTCCGGGGAGGACGAGCCGAGGTCAGACGGTGTCGAGCACCTGCTCGAAGGCGACTTCGGCGGCACCGAGCAGCTTCACGTCGGCACCGAGGCTCGAGGGGACGATCTCCGTGCCGCCGACGGCCCTGCTGACCAGGCTCCGGCGCCGCACCGCCGCCGTCACGGTGTCGAGCACCGAGGGCGGCAGCATGGTGAACAGGTCGCCGAGCACGACGAGCTGCGGGCCGAGCAGGTTGACGACGTTGACGAGTCCCAGGGTGAGCCACTCGGAGAACTCCGCGAGGCGCCGTGCGGCCGCCTCAGGGTCCGGTGCGAGCTCCTTCAGCTCGACGAGGATCGCTCCCCTCGGCGTGTCCTCCGGCAGGCCGAGCGCGCGGCACAGCGCCGCTTCGCCCACCTCGGTCTCCCAGCACCCGCTGCTGCCGCAGTAGCAGCCGCGGCCACCGGGCCGGATCACCATGTGGCCGAACTCGCCAACGTACCCGGCCGCCCCGCGCAGGGACGAGCCCTCGGCGATCACGCCACCGCCCACGCCGACGTCGGCCGAGACGTACACGGCGTCCGACGAGCCGCGCGCGGAACCGCGGAGGTGCTCGGCGACGGCGCCCAGCTCGGCATCGTTGCCGACCAGCACCGGGACCCGCAGCACGCTGGTCAGCCGCTCCCCGAGCGCGATGTCGGTCCAGCGCAGGTTCGGCGCCTCGTGCACGTGCCCGTCCGCGCGCCGGACCACGCCGGGCACCGAAACCCCGGCGCCCGACGGGATGCAGCCGAGATCGCCGGCCAGCACGGTCGCCGATTCGACGATGTGCGTGATGACCTCGCCCGGCTCGCGGTTGCGCCCGTGCAGGTTCCAGCTGTTGCGGCCGAGGATCTGCCCGCCGAGCCCGACGAACGCGATCGCGACGTGCTCGACCTGGATGTCGACCGCGAGCACCACGGCGGCCTGCGGCTGGGGCAGCACCAGTAGCGAGGGGCGGCCTGCCCCTCGCCCTGGACGAGGTACCCGTTCCTCCACCACACCGGCCTCGGCGAGGCCGTCGACCAGCGTCTTGATGGTGCTGCGGTTCAACCCGAGCTCGTTCGCCAGCGTCGCCCTCGTGACCGGCCCCCCGATGTGCAGGAGCCGCAGCAAGGTCGTGCGGTTGTGCCGGCGCACCTCGTCCGGTCGTGCAACAGGCGTGCTGGTCACGGGTCTTATCATTCCACGGGAGGTTCAGCGCGGCGCCGCCGCCGCGCGGCGGCGGGACAGCGCGTCGACCGTGGCCGCCAGCATGAGCACCAGCCCGGTGATCACGTTGACCACCGCGGGCGGCTGCCCGAGCAGGCCGAGCGCGTTGGTCACGACGGCGAGCACGGCACCGCCGATCACCGCGTCGACGATCCGGCCGCGGCCGCCGAACAGGGAGGTCCCGCCGATCACCGCGGCGCCGACGGCGAACAGCAGCGTGTTGAGCCCACCGGCCTGCGGGTCGACCGAGCCGACCTTCGACGAGTAGACGATCGCGCCGATCGCGGCGACGGTCGAGCAGATCACGAACACGCTGGCCCTGATCTTGTCGACGTTGATCCCGGCCCGCCTCGCCGCCTCGCGGTTGCCGCCGACGGCGTAGATGTGCCTGCCGTACTTGGTGCGGTTGAGCACGTAGGTGCCCGCGACGAGCAGCACCAGCACGATCGGCACCACGTACGGCACGCCCGAGATCACGATGTTCGGGTTCGGCGCCCGGTTGATCGTCATCAGGTAGGTGGCGACGGCGGCGAGCACCGCGACCGAGCCGACCTTGAACAGCACGAGCGGCGTCGGCTGGGTGACGAGCCCGCGCTTGAGCCGGGAGAAGTGCTGGCCGAGCGAGACCGCGGCGAAACCGCCCGCGCCGAGGACGAACAGGAGCCAGCTCCCGAGCGCGGACAGGTTGCCGTTCGCGACCTTGAACAGCACCTCGGAGGTGCTGATGCCGAGCGTGCCGCCCTGGCCGATGAACTGCAGGATCACGCCCTGCCACACGATGAACAGCGCGAGGGTGACCACGAACGACGGCATGCCGATCTTGGACACCAGGAACCCGGTGATGCAGCCGATCGCGGCGCCGACGCAGATGGCGAGCAGCATCTCGACCCACGGGTTGGCCGCGGCACCGGACAGCGCGAGCACGATCGCGACGAGCGCGAACGCGGCACCGGCCCAGATCCGCAGGAACACCCCGAGCAGCACGGCGACCGCGAGCACGGCGAGGAAGGCGTAGAACACGCCGCTGTGCATCCCGCCGAGCAGGTTCCCGTTGCGCACGTAGTGCAGCGCCATCACCGCGCCGGCGACACCGGACGCGGTGCCTGCCGACAGGTCGATTTCGCCGAGCAGCAGCACGAACACGATGCCCATCGCGATGATCGTCTGCCCGGCGCCCTGCGCGAGGAGGTTCGCGATGTTGTTGAGGGAGAAGAACTTGTCCGAAAGCGCCGAGAACAGGACGACGAGCACGAGCAGGCCGAGCACGGCAGGCAGCGCGCCGAGCTGGCCCGCCTTCAGCCGCGACCCGTAGTCGCGAACGGCCTCTCCGGTGGACATCGACGTGGTGTCGATGCCGAAGTCGGTGATCACGCCCGCGGGCTCTCCGGTCTGGCGTTCCGGTTTGGCCGAGGTTTCAGTCATTGCGGGTTCTTTCTCTTCTCACAGCTCGAATGTCACTGCTCTTGGCTGTCACAGCGCGACGGCTTCGGGACGGGCGAGGCCGAGGTCGCCCGACCGGCCCGCGGTGATGAGTTCGACGACCTGACCGTGGGTCACGTCCTTCGTGGCGACATCGGCGACGAGCCTGCCGAGGTAGAGCACCGCGATCCGGTCGGCGACCTCGAAGACGTCGGCCATGTTGTGGCTGATCAGCACGACGCCGAGGCCCTGCTCGGCGAGGCGGCGCACGAGGTCGAGCACCTGGCGGGTCTGCGCGACGCCGAGCGCGGCGGTCGGCTCGTCGAGCAGCACCACCTTGCTCTCCCACAGCACGGACTTCGCGATCGCCACGGTCTGGCGCTGGCCGCCGGAGAGCGCGGAAACGGGCGTGCGAACGGATTTCACGGTGCGCACGGACAGCGACGCGAGCGTCTCGCGCGCGGCCTTCTCCATGCTGGCTTCGTCGAGCAGCCAGGAGTTCCCGCGCTCGCGGCCGAGGAACATGTTCTGCACGATGTCGAGGTTGTCGGCGAGCGCGAGATCCTGGTAGACGACCTCGATGCCGAGTTCGGCGGCGTCCTTGGGGCCGCGGATGTGCACCTGGTCGCCCGCGAAGCTCACCGTGCCGGAGTCCGACGGGTGGATGCCCGCGATGCACTTGACCAAAGTGGACTTCCCGGCGCCGTTGTCGCCGACGAGCGCGGTGACCTGGCCCGGCCGCACGGAGAAGTCCACGTCGTGCAGGACGTGGACGGGGCCGAAGCTCTTGTTCAGGTGTTTCAGGTCGAGAATCGGTTCACTCACTGCTTGTCCTTCTGCTGCGCGCAAAGAGAGCCGGACACCGGGGCGGGAGGCGACGTCGGGGGTATCGCCACCCGCCCCGGCTGCTTTCGGGTGCTACTTGATGCCGAGCTGCGCGCAGGCCGCGGCGAGGTCGCCACCGCAGATTTCCGACGCCTTGACGTAGCCCTCGTCGACGACCTTCTTGACGGTGTCCTTGACGGTCAGCTGCGGCTGCAGGAGCACGGACTTGACGTCGCGGTTGCCCTTAGGGTCCTTCGAGACCGCGGTGGCGATCGCGTTGGCGCCGTCCTTGTCGTTCTTGGCGAGCGCGGCGGCGAGGTTCGCGGCGTTCTCCGCCTCTTCCTTGATCGGCTTGAACACGCTCATGTACTGGTCGCCGCGCAGGATCGCCATCAGGCCGTCCGCGGTGGCGTCCTGGCCGGTGACCGGGACCTTGCCGTTGAGGCCGTTCTTCTTCAGCACGGTGATCACCGCGCCGGCGAGCCCGTCGTTGGCGGCCACGACACCGTCGACCTTGCCGCCGTTGCCGGTGAGGATGTTCTCGAAGGTGCTGCCGCCCTTCTGGTTGTCCCAGTCGTCGATGGGCTGGCTGCGCACGAGCTTGAGGTCGTTGGCGGCGTACTTCGCCTTCAGGACGCTCTGCTGCCCGTTGTAGAAGAGGGTGGCGTTGTTGTCCGTCGGCGCGCCCTCGATCTCGATGACCTGTGCGCCCTTCTTGTCCTTCAGCGCGTCGGCGAGGCCCTGGCCCTGCAGCGCGCCGACCTTCTCGTTGTCGAAGGAGACGTAGTAGTCGGAGCCGCCGCCGAGGTTGAGCCGGTCGTAGTCGATGGTCGGGATGCCCGCCGTCTTGGCCTTCGCCGCGACCGCGCTGCCGACCTCGCTGTTGATCGAGGCGATGACGAGCACCTTCACGCCCTGGGCGATCATGCCGTCGGCCAGTGTCGTGAACTTCTGGACGTCGCCCTGCGCGTTCTGCACGTCGGCGTCGAAGCCCTTCGCCTTGAGCGCCTGCTCGAGGTACGGCTTGTCGAACGCCTCCCACCTGGCGGAGGTGGCCGTTTCGGGGAGGATCACGCCGACCTTGCCGTTGGCACCGCCGCCGCTGCCGCTGCTGCTGTTCGACGAGCTGCTGCCGCCGCTGCTCCCGGAGTCGCTGTTGGCGCCGCACGCGGTGAGAGTGAGCGTGACACCGACCGCCGCTGCGATGAGAACAGTGCCCTTCCGGGTTCTCTTGCGCATCCGCTGTCCTTCCAGGTCCTGCCGACGGGCCTGGGATCCGGGCGGGCCCGGCGCACCGTCGCGCATATGTTGTGGGCGACAACATATGTTGCGGAGCGGCGGTGGGGAAGATTACTTAATCGATCCAGAACGCGACGTGCGGACACGGTTTGGCAACGACAGCAGATGACCGTATCCGCAGGTTGACGGGGTGGGATTCACCAAGAGCGGAGCGTGACGATGCGCTCCTCGAGCTGCTCCATGGTGGCCATCGCGGTCGGCGGCCCGCCGCACACCTTGCGCAGCTCGTTGTGGATCGCGCCGTGCGGCTTCCTGGTCCGGTGGTGGTACATGCCGACGAGCGCGTTCAGCTCCTTGCGCAGGCCCGCGATCCGCTCGCTGACCGGCTGCGGCTTCGGCTGGGCCTGCTCCGCCTGCTCCTCCGGCTTGCGCCGCTTGCCGTCCGCGAGCTGCTCCTCCTGGCGCTTGCGCAGCAGCGCGCGCACCTGGTCCGGTTCGAGCAGGCCGGGCAGGCCGAGGTACTCCTGCTCCTCGTCGGAACCGGAGAACACCGCGGTGCCGAACGAGTTGCCGTCGTAGATCACCTGGTCCAGCTCGGCGGACGCGCCGAGCGAGGTGAACGCCTTTTCTTCCTCGCCGGGCTCGTCCTCGGTGCGGTTCGCCGCGGCGAGCAGCTCGTCGTCCCAGCCGTCCTTCTCCCGGTGCGGCTTGCCGAGCACGTGGTCGCGCTGGGCTTCCAGCTCGCTCGCCAGCTCCAGCAGCACCGGCACGCTCGGCACGAAGACGCTCGCGGTCTCCCCCGGCTTGCGCGCACGCACGAACCGGCCGATGGCCTGCGCGAAGAACAGCGGCGTCGAGGCACTCGTCGCGTACACGCCGACAGCGAGCCTCGGCACGTCGACGCCTTCGGAAACCATGCGGACCGCGATGAGCCAGCGATCGTCCGACGAGGAGAACTCGCCGATCCGCTTGGACGCCTTCGGGTCGTCGGACAGCACTACCACCGGCTCCTCGCCGGAGATCCGCTGCAGGATCTTCGCGTAGGCGCGCGCCGAGTCCTGGTCGGTGGCGATCACCAGGCCGCCCGCGTCCGGGATGCCGCCGGCCCGGAGCTGGTTCAGCCGCGTGTCGGCCGCCTGGAGCACGGACGGGATCCACTCGCCCGCGGGGTCGAGCGCGGTGCGCCAGGCGCGCGCGTTCTGCTCCGCGGTGAGCGGTTCGCCGAGGCGCGCGGTGAACTCGTCACCCGCGCTCGTCCGCCACGAAGCCTCGCCCGAGTAGGCGAGGAAGACCACGGGACGGACCACGCCGTCGGCAAGCGCGTCGGAGTAGCCGTAGGAATGATCGGACCTGCTCCGCATCATCCCTTCACCGTCGGGCTCGTAGGTGACGAACGGGATCGGCGAATCGTCGCTGCGGAACGGGGTTCCGGTGAGCGCGAGCCTGCGCACGGCCGGGTGGAACGCCTCGCGGATCGCGTCACCCCACGACTTCGCGTCGCCGCCGTGGTGGATCTCGTCGAGGATGACCAGCGTCTTGCGGTTCTCCGTGCGCACCCTGTGCAGCGTCGGATGCGCGGCGACCTGCGCGTAGGTCAGCGCGACGCCCTGGAAGTCCGACGAGGTGACACCGGTGGTGTTGCGGAAGTTCGAGTCGATCGCGATCCCGGCGCCCGCCGCCGACACCGCCCACTGGTGCTTGAGGTGCTCGGTCGGGGTGACGATCGTGATCGACTCGATCGTCCGGTCCGAGAGCAGTTCGGCCGCGATGCGCAGGCCGAACACGGTCTTGCCCGCACCGGGCGTCGCCACCGCGAGGAAGTCCTGCGGCTTGCTGGTGAGGTACTTGGTCAGCGCGCGGCGCTGCCACGCGCGCAGCGGCCGCGCCGTCGAGTCCTGCTCCGCCGGCGGCGCGCCGAGTTCCGTCCGATTGCGTTGGGCCGTTTCCGACACGGGATACGTCCAACTCCTCTCGCGGCCTGCGACAACATGCGAATGCCCTCACGGAAAGTGAAGTGAGGGCGCTCCGAAGAGCCTACCCCGGACTCGGCCGCGGCGCGGGCAGCGGCACGGGTGATGTCCGCCAACTCACCGCGTTCAGGCGGGGCGACGAGCCAAAAGAACCGAAATGCACCATGCTGGACACTGCGATGGACGGAGCAGAAGAGGCTGAGGCGGGCGGGCGCGTACCGGGCCCCGCCGCGGTGAAGACGGCCCGCAAGGGCCCCCTGCGCTTGATCCAGCGCACCTTCAGCAAGGCGTGGGACGGCAACATCTTCTCCGAGGCCGCGGAGGCGGCGTTCTGGCAGACGCTGTCGCTCCCGCCGCTGCTGCTCGGGCTGCTCGGCAGCGTCGGCTACCTGTCCGACTGGTTCGGCCCGACACTGGTCACCTCGGTGCACGACCAGATCATCCGGTTCTGCCACCAGGTGTTCAGCCCGAACGCCGTGCAGGAGATCATCGAGCCGACCGTCAACAGCATCCTGAGCGTCGGCAAGGGCGAGATCGTCTCGGTCGGTTTCGTCATCTCGCTGTGGGCGGGTTCGTCCGCGATGTCGTCGTTCGTCGACGCGATCACCGTCGCCCACGACCAGTACGGCGTGCGCAACGAGGTGTGGCAACGGATCTTCGCGCTGCTGCTGTACGTGTGCGCGCTGGTGGCGCTGGTGATCGGGCTGCCGCTGCTGGCGATCGGCCCCGACCTGCTGCCGAAGTTCTTCCCCGCCGACTGGCGGCCGACCGTGTCGGACTGGGTGGGCACGCTCTACTACCCGATCCTTGGCGTGCTGATCGTGATCGCGCTCGCCACCCTCTACAAGCTCGCGCTGCCGAGGAAGCTGCCGTGGCACCGCGGCCTTCCCGGCGCGGTGCTGGCCATGGTGGTGTTCCTGCTCTCCAGCATCGGCCTGCGGATCTACCTGACCTGGATCACCAAGACCGGCTACACCTACGGCGCGCTGGCGGCGCCGATCGCGTTCCTGCTGCTGACCTTCTTCATCGGGCTCGCCGTGGTCGGCGGGGCCTACTTCAACAGCGCGATCCAGGAGCTGTGGCCGGCGAAGGCGACCAGGCGGCAGCGCCGGAAGTGGCGCCGCCTCGAACTGGAACGCGCCAACGAGCGGATGAAGTCCGAGGAGGGCAAGCGGCTCTGGGACCGGGCGACGCTGCCGCTGCGCCGCCCGGCGAAGCCGGAGGACGCCGAGTCGAACGGATCGGCGTCCGAGGACTCCGGGCAGGAGACGCCGCCGGAACCGTCAGGCGGCGCGGAACCGCCAGGTCTTGCTGTCGAACGCCGCGCAGATACTCGGTGACACCACGACGACGCGCAGCGTGCCGTCCCGCTCGTCGTAATCGATCCCCTCGGCCTCGAACTCGCCGCCGCAGCCGCTCTCCAGCGGGAGCTGACCGAGCGAGCGGACCTTCCCGGTGACGTCCGAGCCGTTCACCGGCGCGGAAAGATCCACCTGCAGCAACGGCTTGGTGACGCCGAACAGCTCGCCAGCGGGGTCGTCGGACGAGCAGAGCAGACGCGTCGCCGTGATGAAGTCACAGCCCTGGATGTCGCGCACCGGGTGATCGAGCCGGACCGCCGAGGCATAGGGCAGGTTCGCCTTCGGGTCGGTGAACGCGACACCGGGCATCGGGTGCACGAGCAGGCGGTCCATGGTGCCCCACTCGCCCGCGACGAGCCATCGGCCGTCCGGCGAGACCGCGGCGAACGAGTTGTTGTTCGCCTCCCACGATTCGAGGGCGTGCTGGTAGTCGGTGGTCTTCCCGTCGGGCGCCTGCACGCGGAAGAGCTTGGCGCCGCGATCGTCGCGCTGGTACGGCTCGACGTAGTAGCCGAGCGCCGAACCGGGGTCGCCGACGTGGTTCCAGCCCTGGGTGCGCAGGTCGAGCGGGACAGTGCCGATACCGGTGTAGCGGATCGTGGTGCCGCCCGGCCGGACGACGGTGGCGAGGCCCTGGCTCTCGTCCAGCGGGCGGGCGTGGTCGGAGCCGACGGTCACCCAGCCTTCGGCGGCCGACGCGGCCGGCGCGCCCATGACGAGCAGGGCCGCCACCGCGACCAGAGTTCCGAACCTGCGCATGAGGTCTCCGTCCCGTGCGTTCGCTTGGTGGGTTCTTACCTACCAGCGGCGCGCGGGACGGGGTAGCCGCCAAGTGAATACTTTTCACCTTGGCGGCGGGATCACTCGCCCGGCTTCAGCCCGTCGTAGATCTTCTTGCAGTCGGGGCACACCGGCGATCCCGGCTTGGCCGACTTCGTCACCGGGAAGACCTCACCGCACAGCGCCACCACGTGCGTGCCCATGACCGCGCTCTCCGCGATCTTGTTCTTGCGCACGTAGTGGAACATCTTCGGCGCGTCGTCATCGGAGGTGTCGGTGCCCTCGGGGCGCGTGTCGACCTCGGGCAAAGTCTGTGTACTCACCCCTCCATGATGCCTCAGATCCTTCCTCGGCGAGGATGTCCCCTCGTGACCAGTTCAATCACCGTCGCCGAGGAAGTCTCCGACGCGCTGACCAGCGGGCGCGCGGTCGTCGCGCTGGAAAGCACGCTGCTCTCGCACGGCCTGCCGCCGGGCCGGAACCTCACGGTGGCGCGGCGCCTCGAACAGGCCGTCCGCGACGCGGGCGCGGTGCCCGCGACCATCGCCGTCCTCGACGGACGGCCGCTCGCGGGACTGGCGAACGAGCAGCTCGAACGGGTGTGCGCCGAGGATCTGGCGAAGCTGTCGCTGCGCGACCTCGGGCCCGCGGCCGGGCTCGGGCTCTCCGGTGCGACGACGGTGGCGAGCACGAGCGCGCTCGCGCACGCGGCCGGAATCGGGGTGTTCGGCACCGGCGGGCTCGGCGGCGTGCACCTCGGCGCGGCGCAGACCTGGGACGTGTCCGCCGATCTCGGCGCGCTCGGCGCGCTGCCGACCGTGGTCGTGTGCTCCGGGGTGAAGTCGGTGCTCGACATCGCCGCGACGCTGGAGGTGCTGGAGACCAACTCGTTGCCGGTGCTCGGGTACCGCACGGACGACTTCCCCGCGTTCTACCTGCGCTCCTCCGGATATCCCGCGCCGTGGCGGGTGGACGATCCCGCCACCGCCGCGAAGGTGATCAGCGCGCACCGCGCGTACTCGGATTCGGGGGTGCTGGTGACGAACCCGGTTCCCGAAGAGTCCGAAATGGACAAGGACCTGCACGACCGGCTGCTCCGCGGCGGGCTCGACCTGCTCGCCGAGCGCGGGGTGCAGGGCTCCGAGGTGACCCCGGTGCTGCTGGAGCACTTCCACGAGGCGAGCGGCGGCGTGAGCCTCGACGCGAACGAGGCGCTCGTCCTGTCGAACGTGACGCTGGCCGCCGAAATCGCGGTGGCCCTCGCATGAGCGGGGTGATCGTGGTCGGGGACGCGGGCCTCGACGTGGTGGCCAGGCTCGACGGGCCGGTGGTGCACGGCGGTGACGTGCGGGCCGGGATCCGGTTCACCGGCGGCGGCTCCGGCGCGAACACCGCGCTGTGGCTGCGCGCGTGCGGGGTCGAGCCGACGCTGGTGGCCCGCATCGGCGACGACGCGGGCGGGCGGCTGATCCGGTCCGAGCTGGAGGCCGCCGGGGTGCGCTGCGCGTTCACCGTCGACCCGGACGCGGCGACGTGCTGCGTGGTGGTGCTGGTCGACCGCGCCGACGGCCAGCGCAGCATGCTCGCCGACCGCGGCGCGAACGCCCGCTTCTCCCCCGCCGACGTCGATGCCTCGGTCCTCGCGGGCGCCCGTCACCTGCACCTTTCCGGTTACGTGCTGCTCGACCCGTCGTCGCGGCCCGCCGGCATCGCCTCGCTCGCGGCGGCCAAGGAAGCGGGCCTCACAACGTCCGTCGATCCGCAGGCGGCCGCGCACATCAAGGACCCCGCCGCGTTCCTCGACGACGTGCGCGGCGTGGACCTGCTGATGCCGAACTCCGAGGAGCTGGAAGCGCTCACCGGCTCGCGGGACGTGTCGGCGGCGAAGTCGCTGCTGGAAGCGGCGGGCTCGGTCGTGCTGACGGCGGGGATGAACGGCGCGTCCTGGATCGACGGCGACGGAGTCACGAGCGTGCCGGCGGAACCGGCCGACTGCGTCGACTCCACGGGTGCCGGTGACGCGTTCGACGCGGGCGTGCTGTCGTCGTGGCTCGCCGGTGAGTCCACTGTGGACGTTCTGCGGCGCGGCGTGTCGTACGGGGCGCGCGCGGTGCGCAAGCTCGGCCCGCAGCCGTGAGGTAGGGCCGGCCCCACGCCGCCTCCGGTGGTCCGCCCCCGTGTCCTCGCGCGGCGGCGATCGTAGTTTCGGTGCGGTGAAGCCAACCAAGCGAAGAATCTTCTGCGCGGTCCTGGTCAGCGCGGCCGTGGCGACGTCGGGGGTCGCCACGGCAGCACCGGCCAGGACGGGCTGCCGTGGCGCACTGCTCTCGTCCACCGTCGTCGACCGGATCCCCGCGGACAAGGTCGGCGAGTACCTGCGCAAGGCCGATCTCGACCCGTCGCGGGCGAGGTTCGGGGTGATCGCCGAGCGGATCGAGTACCGCACGGTCGGCGTGGACGGCCGCCCGACCGTCGCGAGCGGCCTGGTCGCACGGCCGGACGGGAACCCCGTGGCGGCCGATCTGGTGTCCTGGGCGCACGGCACGATGATCTACCGGGGTTACGCCCCCTCGGTCAGCTCGACCGACAGCACCCGCTCGTACGCCGCGTTGTTCGCCTCCGCGGGCTACGTCACCTCCGCACCGGACTACCTCGGGCTGGGCACCGGTCCCGGCGCCCACCCGTACCTGGACGTCAACTCGGAAACCACGGCCTCGATCGACGCGCTGCGGGCGACGAAGCAGCTCGCCGCCCGCGAACGCGTGCGGACCACCGACCGGGTGCTGGCCACCGGTTTCTCCCAGGGCGGCCCGGCGGCGATGGCACTCGGGCGAGCCCTTTCGCGTGGCGCCGACCCGCACCTGAAGCTCGCCGCGCTGGCCCCGATCAGCGGGCCGTACGCCCTGAGCGACGTCGTCGCGAAGGCGCTGTCCGACGAAATCTCGGACGCCACCGCCTACACGTCGTACTTCACGGTGGCGTGGAACCGGTTGCACCACCTGTACGACTCGCCCGCGGAGGCGTTCCGCGACCCGGCGATCGTGGCGCTCTTCGACGGGAACCACCCCGATCACGAGGTGTTCCCCAAGCTGCCCACCACCGTCGGCGAACTGCTGACGCCGCAGTTCATCGAAAAACTGAAGCACCCGACGGGCGAGCTGCGGCGCGCGCTGCGGGTGGCCGACGCGACATGCGACTGGCGGCCGGGCGTCCCGGTGCGCCTCTTCGCCGCGAGCGGGGACCACACGGTACCGATCTCGAACTCGCGCACCTGCGCCGAGCGGCTGCGGGAAAACCACGGCACGGCGGAGGTCGTCGACGTCGGCGCGGTCGACCACCTCCCGTCGGCGAAGCGGGCCAGCTCGCAGATATTGGCTCTGTTCCAAGCCGCGTGACCTCCACGCACTGGTACTTCGCCCCGGCGGATGCTGCCCGTCGTGGCAGCATCCGCCGGGCCCCGAAGGTGGCCCTGAGGGAATCTGACGCCGCGATCTCGCCCCTCACGGCGCGCGGCGGGGTGCTGCTGATGCCCTGAAGGTGCCCTTCACAGCATCACATTCCCCCAAGGGCCCCTTCACGGCATGCGGCCCCAGACCTCACCTTCACCCCTACCGGAGAATCCTTCGGGGACATAGCCCAGCTTGTGCCGTCCGCCGAATGCGCGGCGCGGGCGCCGATGATTCATCGATCGCCGCCGTCAGCGCCGGGATTCGCATCGCCTCGCCGGTCAGGCCGGTCAGGATCTTCGCGAACCGGGAACGGGCCAGCCGTTTCTACCCGCACCGCCGTCCACCAGGTAGTCGTGCCCGGTCATGCTGGCCGCCAACGGGGACGCCAGGTAGGCCACCAGTGACGCGACCTGCTCGGGCGTGGAGCGCGGGTTGGGCGGGACACACCGGCCGCAGCATCGGGACCGAGGCGGCCCGCCTCTGACCAATGTCAGCTTTCCGGTAACGGGTCCTGGCCGAGGTAGTGCTGCCCGTTGTGGGCGCCCTCGCGCACCTTCGCGAAGCCGTACTCGATCATCTCCGACTCGTACTTCCGCAGTGCCACCAGCGGATCGCCACCGCCGGAAAGCAACGACGCCAGCAGATCCGCGTCCCACAGCGCCGCGCACGCTCCCGAGCCCGCCGCCGGGCTCATCGCGTGGATGGCATCACCGAGCAGCGTCACGTTCGTGGTGGGCCACGGGTCGATGGGCACGCTGCAGCGCAGGGACAGCACGAACACCGATTCCGGGTCGCACTGCGCCACGATCTCGCGCACGCGCGGGTGCCAGTCGCGGACCCCGCGCGTGATCAGCGCGTGGAGATCCGGGCCCGGCAGCGTGCGCAGATCGGCGAAATCGCGCTCGAACCAGTCGTGTCGCGCGCTGAAGGAGCACGTCATGTAGTTCGACACGGGACGCACTTCGACGCCGGCCCGCGCCGCTGCCCGGTGAGGTGACTCGGGGAACTCCACGGGAGCGACCCCCGCGCGAGTGCGGTCCGGCCCGGCGATGGCGGTGAAGATCCCGAACATCCGGTCGTCGAACAGCCCCCGCGTCCGATCGTCGAGCGGGATGCGGCCGTAGAGCTGGTACACGCCGGTGTCGAAGATCCGCGCGTGCGGCAGGTACTGGCGGCGCACCGCGGAGTTGATGCCGTCCGCCGCGACCAGTACGTCGGCCGTGCTCTCGGTGCCGTCCGCGAACCGCGCCGTGACGGAGCCGGGTTCGCTCCGGTACCCGGTCAGCTCCTTGCCGAACTCGACCGAGTCCGCCAGCCCGGCGAACAGGATCTGGCGCAGCACGAGCCGGTCGACGGAGACGTCTCCCGGCCCCTCGATCTCCCCGGTCACCAGGGGCTCGAGCTGATCGTCCAGCATCATGAACCGCGGCGGCACCGGCGAGTACGCGGTGGCGTCGAACAGCTCCATCAGCTTCGGCGGCAGCATTCTGCGCAACCCTTGCACGGCCCGGCCGTCGAGGTGCAGCCGGTAGCCCTGCTGACGCGACGCCAACGCGGCGTCCCGCTCATGAACGGTCACGTCGATCCCCGCGGCCTTGAGCCCCTGAGCGAGCGCCAGCCCGCCGAGCCCCGCACCGATGACAGCAACGCGCATCACGACCACTTCCCCTTCACACACGACGGTTCGAAGGGACGCACAGGTCACTTCCCCGCGGGGAGGTGGTGCTGCACGAGGCGCTTTCCGGACTAACCCATACCGGACCATGGTCTTCGCGCGTCCGCCCGGCCAGCGTAGCGAAAACAAAGAAATCCTTCACACTCGTCACAGGCTGGCCACAGGAAGCGCGGTGATCCTGGAGGCATCCACCAAGGAGGTCGCGATGCCAGCCGAACGCTCCTTCCCCGCCCGTACCGCGAGCCTGCGCGGGCCCCGCGCGGTCAACGCCGACGCGGTCGGCGCCTTCACCGATCCATTGACCGGTTCCACCGTGGTCGCGCTCGCCGACGGTGTCGGCGACGACGCGGCGGCCTCCCGCGCGGCACGGCTCGCCGCCTCCGCCGCGGCCCGCACGCCCGCCCAGCTCGGCCCGGTCGTGGCGATCAAGGCCGCGCAGGCCGCCGTCACCGCCGATCCGACCGCGGGCGACTGCGTGCTCGTCGTCGCGATGCCGACGCCGGACGGCGGCTTCCGGATCGGTTGGGTCGGCGACGCGCGCGCCCACGCCTGGGACGGGCAGCGCCTGCACCCGCTGACCGTCGACCACACGCTGGCCCAGTTCTTCCGCACCCGCGACCAGCCCACGACACCGCAGATGGAGCACATCGTCACCACCAGCGTCCGCACCGCGGCGCCGAAGCGGTTCGGGCTGACGCACGTCGCGGGCCCGGCCGGCATCCTGCTCACCAGCGACGGTGTGCACAAGCGCCTCACCGCCGAAACCATGGCCGAGGTGCTGACGGGCGGATCGATTTCCGCGCTCGTCGAAACCGCCATCACGGTCGGCGGCTCGGACAACGCCACCGCCATCGTCGTCGACCCGCCGCCGAACGCCGAAGGACCGACCGTCGCCTTCCACCTCGCGGCCGCTTGACCCTTTTGGCTGGTCACCAAGGCTGTATCGACCCCGCCTCTTCCCGACGGGCGAGTCACGGTTCATACTCGACCGGGTACTTACCGTGGCATCGACGGCGGGGAGCACGGGATGAAGAAGGTCTTGGCGACGCTCGCCGCCACCTGCCTCGGGGTGGCCGCGTGCTCCGCTCCTCCGGCGCCCGCACCGCCCGCCGCGCCTCCTGCTCCGCCCCCGGTTTCACACCCGCAAGCCGCGCCTCCCGTCCACCATCAGGTGACGGTGAAGGTGCGCGGGCCGGTCGGTTCGGTGTTCAGGGTGTCCGGCGCGGTGTTCGGGAACACCGGCCTCGTCGACATGCCAGGAAACGGCGAGGACTCGGCGTCCTTCGCGACCGAGGACACCGGCAACCTCGGCCTGAGCGTGAGCGTGATGGCAGGCCCGGACCCGCGCGGCTGCATCATCGAAATCGACGGAGCGGCGGTCGTCACGCAGACCGCGCAGCCGGAGTACCCGGTCACCTGCACGACCGATCGCGCGGCCTGAGGGTTCTCGTCGACCCTGTTCTCGGCACCCGCAATTCCTGAACCAATTTCGCCTCGCGTCCGCAAACAACTGTTTTTCCTAGCAGCGCAACGGTTTCACCCCCTGATCCGAAGTGGACATGGGGGCTCTGGCAGTACCCGTATCACAAGGGTCTCCCTGCCGCAGGCGAGCCCGCCTAACTTGGTGTGACAGGTTCTCAGTCATACAGAGGAGAAGCGGCAAGTGGTAGACAACCAATTCACAACGCAGGCAGAACTCTTCGATCTGCGTGGAAAGCGCGCGCTCGTCACCGGTGGCACCAGGGGCATCGGGATGATGATCGCGCGTGGCCTTCTCCAGGCGGGCGCCCGCCTGGTCATCAGCTCACGCAACGCGGAAGCGTGCGCTCAGGCGCAGGAACAGCTGTCCGAATTCGGTGAGGTGCGGGCCATTCCGGCCGATCTGTCCCGCCACGACGAGTGCCGGCGACTGTCCGACCTCGTCACCGCCGGCTCGGAGCGTCTCGACGTCCTCGTCAACAACGCGGGCGCCATCTGGGACGAGCCGCTGGCGACCTTCCCGGACGCGGCCTGGGACACGGTCGTCGATCTCAACCTGAAGTCGCCGTTCTGGCTGGTCCAGGCGCTGCTACCGGCACTTCGCAGTGCGGGCACCGCCGACGATCCCGCGCGGATCATCAACATCGGCAGCATCGCCGCCATCCACATCCCCCAGCGGCCCAACTACTCGTACTCCAGCAGCAAGGCCGCACTGCATCAACTCACCAGAGTGCTCGCCAGGGAACTGGGACCGCAGCACGTCACCGTGAACGCCGTGGCGCCGGGACCGTTCCCGTCGACGATGATGGCGGCAACCCTCGACGAGTTCGGCGAGGCGATCGCGGCATCGGCCCCACTGCGCCGGATCGGCCGCGACGACGACATGGCGGGGGTCGCCGTGTTCCTCGCCAGCCGGGCAGGCGCATACCTGACGGGCGCCGTGATCCCCGTCGACGGCGGCATCGCCACAACCGCGTAGGCCGGGCGAGAACATCATCGAACCGGCACCAGGCACGGTGATCAGCCTTTCGATATGGCTGGTCCGATCCCGCTCGACCAGAAGGCATGGGGTCTACCGTGGTTCCGGTGAGCAGTTTCGAGTGGAGCCACAACGACTTCTACCATCGCCTGCTGCTGGGGCACCTGCCGCGCGGGTGTGCGCGGGTGCTCGATGTCGGGTGCGGGGCCGGGAAGTTCGCGGCGGCGTTGGCCGGCCGGGTCGGGCGGGTCGATGCGATCGACCGCTCGGCGGTGATGATCGAGGCCGCGGAGGCAGCGACCCCGGACAACGTCACCTGCGTTCTCGGCGACTTCCTGCAGCACGAGTTCCCCGAGCGCAGCTACGACGCGATCTTCTCCGTGACCGCGATCCACCACATGCCGCTCGAAGACGTGTTGTCGCGCATGGCCGCGCTGCTGCGGCCGGGCGGGGTGCTCGCCGCGATCGCGCTGCCGAAATCCGATCTGCCGCGCGAGCTTCCGGTCGAACTGGTCGCGGCGGCGGGGCAGCGGGTGTTCGGGCTCGGCTTCGCGGCGGCGCGCGCACTGGGTCGCGGCGGCTGGTACGTGCGCGATCCCGAACACGAGACGATGCCCGTGGTCCTCGACCCGCCGCTGACCACCCGCGCGGTGAAAACGACGGCGGCCGGGGTCCTGCCCGGGGTGCGAGTGCGGCGGCTCGTCTTCTGGCGGTACCTGCTCACCTGGCGGAAGCCCGAGGTGTAAAGAGCCATCGTTCGATGGCTGAAAGGGCAGTGTTCGCCTGAACGGATCGCCCACGATGCGACCAAGACGTCCTCAAGGTATCACCTACCTACTGCGCCCCAGCAGAATCGGCCGCCGACCAAAAAGGACTACCACTCCCCATGACGGAACACTTCGTGAACGCGCTCAACACGAACCTGGCTTCGAACTGGGCGGGGCCGGGAATCTTCAGCATCCTCTTGATCGCCGTCGCCGCCTATTTCATCTTCTTCCTGACCGCGTTGGTCGACATGCTGGGCGCGAGGATCGGCTGCGGCGCGAAGATCCTGTGGTTCCTGGTGATTTTCGCGATGCCGTTCCTGGGCAGTCTGCTGTGGTACGTCGTGGGTCGTAAGACCATCGACCCGCCGCGAGGCGAACGTTCCTGACGCGGCGACAGCCCTTGTTGATACGAAGCTGACCGGCGCGGCCGATCGTGCTCCGCATCCGGTGCCATTTCGCGAAATACGGCACGCCGTCACCAGGGCAGGACGCGGCGTCCTGGAGGGCGCGTTCGCGGCGCTGGAGGAACTCGCACGACTCGGAGAGGCGGGCCCGGCCCGGCTGGCGGCCAGTACCGGGCTGCCGGAAGCCACCACGTACCGGCTTCTCGACCAGCACGTCGTGTTTGGGGCGGTACAACGCCGGGCAGGCCGTCACCGAGTCGGATCGCAGATGTTCCGCCTCGGACAGGCTCGGCAACCCGCCGCCGTCCCGCGCCCGGCCGCCCAGCGTCCACTGCGAGAATTTGCCTACGCCACCCGAGTGGCGCCGGATGCACCGGCCAGCGTGCTGCTCGGATGCGACTCGGAGTTGACACGGCTGGCGACCGGCAGATCGTCGCCGCACTGGGCGCCTTGGTGCTCAACGGCACGCGGCCGGGCTCGATGAAGGCGAACGTGCGCCGTGCCGCTGGCATGGGCATCGCGAACCTCGACCCGGGCACCGGTTTCTCTGTCGTGGTTGGTTCGCCGTGTTGAGCTGCGGCTTACAGATGGCTTTGGACGGGAAGGAGGTGTGGGCTCTTGGTGTCCGGGTGGCGGTTTGGCTGTGGTCCGGTTCGATTGCGGGGTGCTGATTTCGTTGGTGTAGCGCCGTTTTTTTGATTGTCCATTGTGGACTCGATAATCCTGGTTCACTCGATCGTGTGTTCGATTCCGGGGTGTGGTCGCGGTAGAATGGTGGGGTGTCGGAGACTTCTTCCCTTGTGTCGCAGCGGGAGCTGTGGCAGTGCAGCGCGCGTGAGGCCGCTGCGCTGTTGCAGGAGAAGTTCGTGGCCTTGTGGCGGTTGGAGTCGCAGCTCTGCCGCATCATCGCGCACCTGGACAACGGTGGCGCCCGCGAACTCGGGTACACGGGTGTGACCGGGCTGGTGGCCGATATCGCGCGCAGTTCCGGTCCTGGAGTGACGAAGCTGGTCACGCGAGCCCTGGTCACCAACCCCAGTCATAGCGTCGGCGGTGTGGAGATTCCGGCCGCGGCGCCGGTGGCGGGGGAGGCGGTGCGGGAGGGGGAGATCTCGCCGGAGCATGTGGACGGGATCGTGCGGGTGCTGGAGAAGATCCCGGCCACGGTCTCGGTGGAGGATCGGGAGTTCGCTGAGCGGTCCCTGGTGGAGTTGGCGCGTCATGCGGGTATCGGGGAGATCGGCACACTGGGCAAGGAAATCCTCGGCCGCCTCGACCCCGACGGCACCGAACCCCGCGACACCCCCGAACCGAAACGTGCCCTGAATATTCATCAGCGCAAAGACGGTTCGGCGAAGTTCGACGGCTACCTCGACCCGATCTCCGCCGCCAAAACCCTCGCCCTGCTCGACCCACTTGCCCAGACCCAGCCGGATGACCCTTCCGACAATCCGCTGCTGCGGGGGCGGGCGGAGCGGTACGGGGACGCGTTCATGGAGATGGTCAATCTCGCCGCGAGTCACCCGGAGTCTCCGAACCGCAGTGGTGGTCGAGCGGATCTGATCGTGACGATCCCCTTGGCTGACTTGAAGAGGGAGCTGGGCGCGGCGTGTCTGGACATGGTCACCGACATCACCGCCAGCGAGGCCCGCATCCTGGCGTGTGACTGCAAGGTCATTCCCGCCATCCTTGATGGTGCGGGGCAGCCGTTGGAGATGGGGCGGGCCAGGCGCCTGGTGACCGAGGCGATGCGGCTCATGCTTGCCATCCGTGATCGCGGGTGCTGCTTTCCCGGGTGCTCGCGCAGGCCGCGTCATTGCGAGGCGCATCACGTGCTGCCCTGGTACGCCGGAGGCGCCACTGACCTGGGCAATCTCACGCTGCTGTGTTCCCGGCATCATCGCCTGCTGCACACCAGCGACTGGACACTCCGCATGGTCAACGGTCAACCCGAGTTCACCCCACCGGCGTTCGTCGACCCGTGGCGAAGACCCCGGACGAACCGCCCCACCGCCCAACCCCGCGCCGCCTGAGGGCCGAGGCCGCCACCGGCGGCCACTACGTCCACCGCGGACCGAGCGACCAAACCCCGGTCCTTCAGCCACCCCCGGCGAAGGACAACACAAACACGCCCACCAACTGAACCGCAGGCGCCGAACTATCCTGCGCCACCACCACCAACCGCGAACCATCACATGACCGGCCGGTCGCGCGCGAACCGCAGGACTAGCCGGGTGCGGCAGCGAGGATGACTTACCTTGATCCCTGGCGGAGCCCCAGAATCAACCGCCCCACCACTTAATATTGCAACGGCACTTGTGTGGTGAGTGGTGGATCATGGGGTTGTGGTAGTTGATCTGGTGGCCGCTGAGTTGGATCGGTTACATGAACGGATCGCGGATCGGTTCACCCGCGCCGAGCCTCGGGTTCGGGTCCGGGAGTATGTATCGGGCCTGGTCGCGGGGTTTGGAACGCAAGAACGGTTGGACTCTGGCCGAGCGTGCGGGCGAGGTGTCCCCGGACGGGATGCAGCGCCTGTTGCGGCGAGTGGACTGGGATGGTGACGGGGTCCGCAGCCCGACGTTACGACCTGGTCGTCGCATTCGACGGCGTGCGTTCTCCGGTAGGTCGTCGTTTTCTCGGCAGCGCCCTCACGTCCAGCTACTCGGGGAGTGTGGTGTGGCGCAAGATGCTGGCCCGGCCGGATACCGTCACTAACGCCGCGTTGTGGCATGGCGACAGGTCAAGGGCGGTGTCATCCCGCTTTCGGAAGCGCTGATGTCCATGTTGGTCGTCACCCCCGAACGCGGTGTCAGCAGACCCTCCGGAGAAACGCTGGCCGATCACCTTCAGGGTTTCGAAGGCCCGCTGGCGCAGATCAGGGAACGACTCGTCGACGACCCGGCCGGGATCGTGTACAGCCCGCCGGTCGAGATGAACTTGCCGCTGCCCTGGCATCGAGGCCGGGTCATGGTGCTGGGTGACGTCGCGCACACGGCGGTTCCGCATCTGACCCAGGGGGCCGCGATGGCGATCGAGGACGCCGTGGTGCTCGCCGATGAGGTCACTCGTGATCGCCACGTCGTGGAATCGCTGCGGGCGGTGGAACAACTGCGTCACCCGCCAGCGGTCACGGCCGGGTTTGTCGCGAATACCATCGCGTCGGCACTGTTCGATTTGCTGAACCGGCAACATGGCTTGCCATCTAGTGGGGCCTGTCGCAGAGTTGCGGCATGAGCATGTATGACGTAGTCATCATCGGTGGTGGGCCCGCCGGTCTCGGTGCGGCCGTGGCCTTGAGCCGCGCCCGGCGCGAAGTCCTGGTGGTCGATGCGGGCGAGCCGCGTAACAAGCGCGCGTCGCGAGCGAACAGTTACCTGGGGCGGGAAGGCATCGCGCCGAGGGAGCTGTTGGCCATCGGGCGTGCCGAAGTCGACCAGTACGGCGGTGAAATCCGCGACGGCAACGTGGTGTCCGTAGAGCGTGCGGGCTCCAGCACCCTGCGCGTGGGACTCGCCGATGGATCCACAGTGGACGGAAGGCGGGTGCTCCTCGCGACCGGGGTCGTCGATGAGCTGCCCGATATCCCCGGTGTCCAGGAGCGGTGGGGCAGGGACGTCTTGCACTGCGCGTACTGCCACGCCTGGGAGGTGCGCGACAAGGTGATCGGAGTGATCGCCAGTGGAGCGGCTTCGCTGCACCAGGCACAGTTGTGGCGGCAGTGGACCGACCGCGTCGTCTTCTTTGTGAACGACTCCCTCGAGTTGAAGGTGAGCGATCGAGCGGAACTGGCGGCGCGCGGTATCGCCGTAGTCGAAGGCCAGGTCTCCGAGATCGAGGTCACGGACGACGCGTTGAGTGGAATCCGTGTCGGAGACGACACGATCGCTGTACAGGTCGCCTTGGTGTTCCCGGTGTCCACCGCCAGAACCGAGCTGCTCGGCCAACTCGGCCTGCTTCCCGAGGAGAAGCACATGGATGATCAGGTCATCGGCACCACGTTGACCGATGTGGACGTGTTCGGCGCGACCGGCGTGCCGGGGGTGTGGGCGGCTGGCAACGTGCGCGGTCATCGGGCGCAGATCATCGACGCGGCGGCGCAAGGTGTGCAGACCGGGGCGATGATCAACATCGATCTGGTCCACGAGGAGGTCGCCGCCGCGGTTGTTGCGCTCCCGTTCAGCTCCGAACGGGAGCGAGAGGTGGCAGAACGCGTGGTCGTCAAGCGCTGAAAGGATTCCTGCCTCGGTGACTTTCTCAGTGGAGATGACGAGATGGCGACAAAGACACTTGTCCGCGGCGTACGCGTCTTCGACGGCCGCCGACTTTCCGAACCATCGACCGTGGTGATCGACGGTGCTGTGTTCGGTACCGATGGGACCGGCGCGCACGTCGTCGTCGACGCCGACGGTGGCACCGCGCTGCCCGGCCTGATCGACGCCCACCTGCCTGGAGGACCGTACGACGATCGCACAGCTCACTCGCTGGGGCGTGACCACCTGTCGCCGGTGACCAGCGACGCGACCGGCACCGAGGAGCGGCGGACACGATCGCGCCCATCGGATGGTCGGCCGCGGGAACAGGGTCAGCTCGTCGGCGCGCAGCAGTGCCAGGTCGGCCGGATGTCCGCGGTGAGCATGGGCCGCACAACAGTGACTGGAAACTCCACATGGTCAACGGCCGAGCGGAGTTCACCCCACCAGCATTCGGCGGCCCCTGGCGAAGACCCCGAACGGCTATCGCGGACTGGCGAACACGGCCATCATCCGAACCGCGGGGGGCACCGCTTTGCAAAGGGGCGCCGCTTCCCAGGGTTGAGAGACACGCCCTAGGTCGACCAGTAGAGACACTGACCGCAGCGGGTGTGGCGGTCGATGCGGCGGGCAGGATCCTTGCCGTACAAGGGAAAGCACGCGGCGCCGCACAGCGCGAGGTAGACGAGACCGCAGCGCAGCGGGCGTTCGCCGACGCAGTGGGCGAGGCCGGGTTCGCGCGGGGCGGTGTCCGCGGCCGGGATCCATCGGTCGGGCGGGAGTTTCGCGAGCGCGGCCGCGTCCAGTTCGTCGGCGCGCGCGAGCAGGACGGTACTCAGGTCGGCGAGGCGCTCGCCGAGGTCGCGGAGGCCGTCCGCGCGGGGCGCACCGTCGCACTGGGACTCGACGAGCCAGCCGACGTCCTGGATGAGCGAGGACTGGAGGTCGCGGAGGCCGTCCGCGCGGGGCGCACCGTCGCACTGGGACTCGACGAGCCAGCCGACGTCCTGGATGAGCGAGGACTGGAGGTCGCGAAGCCGGTCCAGTAGCCGGAGATCTCGTTCGATCACGTGCGCGCCAGCCACACTTTCTCGCAGGGAAGGCAAGTCGCGTCGAACCACCGGCCGCCGAGCTGGGGCACGTCCACGCGAACCACCGTCACGTCCAGACCGCACAAAGTCCGGAAGGTCTCGTCTGGACGCGGCGCGAAGGGCCCCTCCATCGCATGCCGCTTTCCCTCTGCCTGTTGCCATCTCAGCACGATCTGCTCCCGAAGACGTTCCCAGGGACGATTTAATCTGGTGCGATTTTGCACCGAAAGTACCGTGTTCAGAGTGTCGGTGTCCCTTTGTACGATGCGGTCATGAAAACACCCATCGCATCACCCCGAGCAAGAACTCTCGCGGCGGCTCTGCGCGAAGCGCGCGAGAGCCGTGGCGTCGGCTTACGCGAGCTCTCGCGGCTTCTCGCGGTCCCTCACCCGCTGCTGTCCTATTGGGAGAAGGGCACCCGACTACCCACAACGGAGGACGTGGCCCACCTCTTGGGCTGTCTTCAGGTCACCGGCGAGCGGAAGGACCGCATCATCGACCTCGCCCGAGACACCCGAGACACCAATTGGCTGGCACCGAGCCTCCCACATTTACCGCATTCGATCACCGGAATGGTGGCCTGCGAACAGACTGCCATTCGCATTACAATGTGGACCGGAACTCTTATCCCAGGGCTGCTTCAAACCGCGGACTACATACGCGCGATCCTGAGTTCCGGCGATCTCCCCATAGCGGAGGGAGACCACCGACTTGCCGGGAGGATCCAGCGACAAGAAGTTCTGCGGAAGTTCGATCGGCCTGATCTCGTGGCGGTCATGGCCGAGTCGGCTCTGAAGCAAAAAGTAGGTGACCCGGCGATCATGTCGGATCAGGTGGACCACCTTCTGGAGGAGACGAAGCGGTCCAATGTCTCGCTTCGGCTGGTACCTGCGGGAGAGGAGTGGTATCCCGCGCTGATCAGCGCCTTCGTGGTGTACGAGTTCCGAGGTCAACCACCGATTGTATTCCTGGAGCACTACCGCAGCGGAGCATTCCTCTACGAAAACGCCGATGTGCAAAGTTACCAGCGCGCAGCGAAAACCATCCTGAGCCGCGCGCTCAGCGAGGAGGACTCACGGCAATTGATCGCAAGGGAGAGCACCTGATCGGAACAATCATCGATCGCCGCGTCCGGGTCCGCGACACGAAGGACCGTGACGGCGGGCAGCTCGCGCTTTCGCGTCGTGCCTGGTCCGCCGCCGTCACGGCCCTCGTCGTGCGCTGATCTACCTGGCGTCCAGCAGCTTCGGCGGGGCCGCGTTCACGCCCCACGTGCTCGGCTGATCAGTCAACTCGAACTTGATCTTGTGCGCGTTCAACAGCTCGTCGTGCGTGAGCCAGCTCCGGTCCAGGCCCCGATGGCCGACCTTCGCACCGGCCACGTACTGCAGCTTCGCCGCGTCCGCGCCGCGCGCTTCGATCGTCAGCTTCCGGCCGTGTTCCGGCCGCAATTCCACCTTCTCGAACATCGGCGCGCTGAGCGAGTACACGCCCGAGCCGGGCGTCGCTTCGAACACGCCGATCATCGAGAACACCAGCCACGACGAGATGGTGCCCAGGTCGTCGTTCCCCGGCATGCCGTACGGGGTGTCGGTGAACAGGGTCTTCGCCGCGCGCATCACCGCCGAGGTCTTCCACGGCGCGCCCGTCCACGAGTACATCCACGGGGCGTGCAGGTCCGGCTCGTTGTTGGGGTTGAAAGCGAAGTTGTTGTGGTAGTCGTAGGCGCCGATCACCCACGACTCCTTCGCCGCCTTCGCCGGATCCTTCAGCAGCAACGGCATGTCGAAGAAGGTGTCGAGCCGCTGCTCCGCCTTCTCCGCGCCGCCCATCAGGCCGAACAGCGCCTTCGGGTCCTGCTGCGCGAGCCACTGGTACTGCCACGGCGTGCCCTCGTGAAAACCGGTCGACTTCGCCGGGTCCGGGTCGCCGACCCACGAACCGTCCTCGGCCCGCGAACGCGGGAAGCCCGTGAAGCCCTTCGACTGCACGCTCTTGTCCCAGAGCTTCGTGAAGTTCTCACAGCGCGACGCCAGCACCTTCGCCTTGTCACGCTCGCCGAGGCCCTGCGCCATCAGCGAGAGCGAACAGTCCGCCAGCCCGTATTCGAGACTCGCCGAACCGGCCTGCCTGGTGTCACCGAACTGATAACCGGGGACATCCCGGTATCCGATCCAGCCGTTCTTCACGTAGCTCGGGTTGCCGTCGCGGCCGCGGAACTTCGACTGGTCCGCCGGTACCTCGTTCGCGTTGCGCCACAGCGCGTCGAACAGGGCGCGCGCGGTCCGGTCGTCGAGCAGGCCGCGGCGGTAGTTGTCGACGACCCACGGGGTCACCGGGTCACCGCTCATCACGTTCGTCTCGCCGCCCGCGAGCGCCCAGCGCGGTAACCAGCCGCCGTCCTGGTAGATCTTCAGCACCGACTTCGTCATGTCCGCCGCGCGCTCCGGGTGCAGCAACGCGACGAGCTGGTTCTGCGACCGGTACGTGTCCCACAGCGAGAACATCTGGTAGTACGGCGAATCCGAGCGGTGCACCTTGTCGTCATGGCCGCGGTACCGGCCGTCCACATCGGACCCGATCGACGGGTGCAGCAGCGAGCGGTACAGCGCGCTGTAGAACGTGCGCTGGTCCGCCGTGCTACCGCCCGCCACGCGCAGGCGGTTCAGCTCATCACGCCAGGCGCGGTTCGCCTTGTCCTTGGTCCGGTCGAAGTTCCGCTCGGTCTCGGCTCCACGATTCAGGCGTGCACCGTCGACGCCGGTGTAGGAGACTCCCACGCTGGCGCCGACCTGTTTGCCCGCCCTCGGGTCGAAGCTCAGCCACGCCCCCGCGCGCTTGCTCCCCAGCGCCGCGTCGCGCGTGCCTGGCGTGAGCTTGTCGTCGGTCCAGGTGCCGAACGAGGCGAACGGGCGGTCGAACTTCGCACTGAAGAAGACCTTGTAGCGCTCCTTCTCGGTCTCCCAGCAGAAGTTGCCGCCCTGCAGCCATCCTTCGACCGTGTCGTTCCCGACGACGTGGACGTCGCCGGCGTAGGTGTAGCCGTTGCTCTCACCCGCTTCGATCAGCACGTTCTGCGAGTTCGCGCCCGCGGGGTAGGTGTAGCGGTGCCGCCCGGTGCGTTCGGTCGCGCTCAGCTCGGCCTGCACGTCGTACTTGTCGAGTCGCACCGAGTAGGAGCCAGGCGACGCTTTTTCGGTGGCGTGGCTGAACTTCGAGCCGTACTGGGCGGGATCCGACGAGGTGACCGCGCCGGTGGTGGGCATGAACCGGAAGTTGCCCATCGTCTGGCAGCCGACGCCCGAGAGGTGCGTGTGGCTGAAGCCGAGGATGCTGTCCTGGGCGTAGTCGTAGGAGGCGTACTTCTTGAGCTGGGTGTCCGGGCTGAGCTGCACCATCCCGAACGGCGCCGCCGCGCCGGGGAACGTGGTGCCGTCGCCGTTGTTGCCGATCGAGGTGTTCACCAGCGTCGTCGGATCGGCGGACCGGGCCGCTTCGGCGGCGGGCGCGGCGACCAGACCGGCACCGACGGTCACGGTCGCCAACGCGGCGAACACGCGGCTGCGCGTTCTCATAGGCGGAATCCCTTCCTGACAACGTTGTCAACGATTTCACCCACGATCCTCGCCGAGCGGACATCCGGGCGTCAATCCGACGGAGGTCCCGGTACCGACTTGTCCGGTACCGGACAACCGGGTGGTGCGGCAGACCGGGCTCCCGCACAGTCGTCCGGGTGATCCCGCTGGAGGTGCCCGTGCCGGAGCAAACCGATCCCGCCGCGCTCGGTGCGGTGCTGAGCCGCTACCACGTATCCCACAAGCGCCTGCTGGCGATCGGAGCCGGTGCGCTGGCGGCCGCCGCGATCCTGTGCGTGCTGACGATCCCGATGACGCGGTCCGGCTACTCCTACCGGTACAGCACCGCGATCAGCATCGGCATCTGCGGGATCAGCTTCACCACGGCCATCGCGGTGATCATGATCGTGTTCCTCGTGCTGCGCGGCCTCTCCGAAACGTTCGACGTGCGCACCGGGGGCCTGGCGCACAAGGCGAAGGGGCGGATCCGGGCATGGCCGTGGCAGGCGGTCGCCAGCCTGAAGCCCGTGCACACGCCGCGCAGCACCTGGCTGACGCGCATGCTCATCCGGGACTACACCTGCGCGGTCCAGTTCGCCGACGGCGCGAAGATCCGCTTCACCGGCGCGTTGGACGGGTACGAGGATCTCGAACAGGCCATCCGCGCCAACTGTCCGCAGTGCACGGTCGAGCAGGGCGGATAGCGGCCAGGCAAGGGCCGAGCGCGTCCTCGAACTCGTCGTCGACGGGCTTCGTCAGCGGCCGGAGTAGCGGACCAGGCGGGCTTGCAAGTCCGAATAGGACGCCGCGGCCGGAATGGCCCCGCCGTCGCGAACCGCTGTCGCGGCTTCGGTTGCCGCGTGCACGGCGGCCCGGTACGGCAGGGACCCCGTGCTCACCCGGCGGACCCCCAGCTCGGCCAGTTCGACCAGGGAAAGCGCGGGGTTCGCCAGCACGTTGACCGGGACGGGGATCGCGGAAGCCAGTTCCCGCAGCACTCCGGGATCGGTGGCGCCGGGCACGAAAACGCCGTCGGCGCCCGCTTCCACATAGGACAGTGCGCGGTCGAGCGTGGTTTCGCGGTGCTGACCGAGCCAGAAGGTGTCCACGCGGGCGTTGACGAACAAGGCGGGACAACGGTCCTTGATCGCCGCCACCTTGGCCGCGTGCCGCGCCGGGGAGATCAGCGCTTCTCCTGTGCTGTCCTCGATGTTGATGCCCGCGACGCCGAGATTGGCGACATAGGCGGCGACTTCGGCCGGGTCGTCGGCGTAACCGTCTTCGATGTCCACGCTCACATAGGCTTCGAGCGTGGAGAGCGCGCGGGCCAGCGCCAGGTTTGCATCCTTTGTGGACCGTCCGCCGTCCGGCCTGCCGATGCTCGATGCGACGCCGAAGCTCGTCGTGCCGATCGCGGGGAACCCGGCCTCGGCGAACGCCAGCGCGGAGGGGACGTCCCACGCGTTCGGCAGCACCAACGGTGTCGCGGCGTGGTGCAGATCGCGGAAGGTCATCGCACCGCCCTGTCCAGCAGCGCGTGCAGCACGCCCTGCTCGGTTTCGCTCAGCCCGGCGAGTGGCGATTCCTGCACGAGCAGCGCGATCAGCTTGTCGCGCAACGCTTCGCCGTCCCCGGTCAGCACGAGCTGCTTGGCGCGGCGGTCGGTGGGGTGCGGACGCCGTTCGATGAGGCCCCGCGCTTCCAGCTTGTCGACGATGAAGGTCGCGTTCGACGGTTCGCAGCTCATCCGCCCGGCCAGCTCGCGCATGGTCATCGGGCCGGTCAGCTCGCGCAGCGCCGTGCCCTGTGGCGCGGTGAGGCCGATCCTGGCCGAGCGATCGCGCACGTGCTCCGCGATCTGCCTGGCGAGCCCGTTCACGAGGCCGCACAGCTCGCGTTCGGCGGCGGTCTCGGCTTCACGGGAAGGCATGGCATCAGCTTAGCAAAGGTGAATCAAGTCAGAATAATTCAAGCTTGCATCTTTCAAGTTAGAAGCTTATGGTCGAAGACATGACCACCGACCGGCTCCGCCGCCCCGCGATCCTCCGTTCCCTCCAACTCGGCGACACCAAGCTGACCTACGTGCCCGACGGCGCTGTGCAGCTCACACCGCGCGGCTGGCTGCCCGACACCACCGACGAGGTGTGGGCGGCGCACCCCGAGTACCTCGACGAAACCGGCAACCTGGTGGGCAGTATCGGCGGCCTCCTGGTCGAGAGCGGAGAGCGCGCGCTCCTGATCGACGCCGGGGTCGGGCCGTTCTCGGTACCTGCCGTGCCGGGGCAACCGAACGGCGCGATCGAAGGTGGCGCGCTGCTCGACAACCTCCCACGCCGCCCCGAAACGATCGAGGCGGTCGCGTTCACGCACCTGCACCTGGACCATCTCGGCTGGGCGTGGCATCCGGCACCCGGCAGCGATCGACCCGCGTTCACCGCGGCCGAGTACCTGATCGCCGAACCCGAGTGGGCACACCGCGAACTCGTCGAAGCGCACGGCACGAGCCAGGAGACGCTGGCCCTGCTGGAACCTCGCGTGCGCACCATCGCCGACGGCGAGGAGATCTTCCCCGGGGTGCGCATGATCCTCACACCGGGCCACACCTTCGGCCACGCGTCGTACGTCATCACCGGCGGCGACCAGCGACTGATCGTCCTCGGCGACGCACTGCACTCGCCGATCCAAACCGACCATCCCGAGTGGACCGCGGCCTCCGACCACGACCGCGAGCAGGCCACCCGATACCGCCACGAACTCCTGAAGGATCTGGCCCAGCCGGGCACAATCGGCTTCGGCGGGCACTTCGCGGACGTGGTCTTCGGCCGGTTCGTCCCGAGCGCCACTCCCTCATGGCAACCGCTGCCCTGACCCGCGTCAACCGAACGAATGACTCAGTTCGGCGCACGGATGGCATAATGCCGGTCATGAGCACGGAGGACGGGACCGCCAAACCACGCCGGGCACGGCGGTCACCGGCCCCGCACGAGCGGCAGCGCGATCCCGAGCGCACCAAGGCGCGCATCCTCGAAGCCGCGGCAGACGAGTTCTCCGCCAAGGGGTTCGCCGGCGCCAGGGTCTCCGAGATCGCTTCGCGCGCCGGGGTGAACCAGCAGCTCATCTCCTACTACTTCGACGGCAAAGAGGGCCTGTACCGGGAGATGGGCCGCAAGTGGCTCGAGTACGAGACGCAGGCGTTCCCCGAGGACATGGGCTTCGCCGAGATGCTCAAGCACTACGTCGAGGTGAGCGTGGCCAACAACCGCGGCGGGCGGCACCTGGCGTGGGAAGGCCTTTCCGACACCGGGGAGTCCGGGCCGGAGGCCGACGAGCGCAACGCCCGGCTCCGGCACGAGGTCGAAATGATCCGCGAGCGCCAGCAGAACGGCGAGATCGACGACCGGCTCGACCCCGCCGCGCTGCTGCTCATCACGATGAGCGCGGCCAACGCGCTCGCGGTGTACCCGCAACTCGCCCGCGGCATCTTCGACGGCGACTCGGGCTCCCCCGAGCTGGCCGAGCACTACGCCGACCAGCTCGCCAAGATGATCACCCTGCTCGGCCACCACAACTCGCCCTAGCGAGGGATCGTGGCGTCAGATTTCCCGAAGGTGACCTTCAGGACGTAGACGTCTCAAATGTTCCCCTCGCGTAGCGGTGTGGCCGCCGATGCGTGCCCCGAAGGTGACCTTCGGGGTCCCAGAAGCCCCAGATTGCCCCCTGGCAAGCGAGGCTCCCGGTGACCCCGAAGGGCGGCAGTGGTGACAAACTCCGGGTGCCGTCATGGTGTCCATCAGGGACATCCCCGCGTGTGCAGCCTGCCGCGCGAGGCGAGCGATCCGCCGTGCGCGGTCCCCTTCGCGGCGTCAGATTCCCTCAAGGTGCCTTTCAGGGCATGCGCGCCCCGGAGCCGGGCGGGCCCGCGGAGGGCCACCTCCTCGGCATGCACGTCCCTGGAAGCCCGCAGGGTACGGGCGCGAGAACGATGCGCGAGCTGCGAAATCCCAGCACATGCCCCGAAGGTGCCCTTCACGGCAGCACATTCCCCGAAGGGCACCTTCAGTACATCCAACACCGCATTCCCGGCCCTCACAGCACAGCGCATGGCGCCACTTTCCAGGGCGCCTTCAGGGCATGCGGAAAGCGCCGCGCGCAAGATCGAAAGCTGGTAATCAACGAACAGACAATTGCGGCGGTCAATATCCCACATTCAGCGGATAACACTGCGCTGAATGGCTCACAACCAACTGCGATAAATAGGCCAAGCGTGTGATTGCAGTGAGGCCCCGCGCACGATGAGCTTTCACTCCATCCTTACCTTTTCGAGAGGCCGATGTGTGATGGAGCAAGCCCCACGAACACGGTGGAGACGCGGAGCGACCGCGGCGCTGGCCGCGGTACTCGCCGCGGCCACCGTCGGTGTCGCCGCGCCGACCGCCTTCGCCCAGCCCACGCCTGCGCCGGGCCCCGGCGCAGGCGGATCCCCCGGCAAGGAACTCGACGAGCACGACCGCAAGCTCGTCGCCGAGGCAGAACAGGCGGGCAAGCCCGATGTCACGCTGCTCGTCGCGGCCGAACGGGGGAAGACCGACGCCGCGGCGAACGAACTGCGCTCGCTCGGCGGCGTCGTCCAGTCCGCCGACGCGAAGCTGGACTACCTCAAGGTGACCGTGCCCGTCGGTGCCGCGGACAAGGCGTCGAAACTGGGTTCGATCAACGCCGTCGACGTCGACGGCATCATCAAGATCGACGATCCGACGCCGGAGGGCTCCGCCGATCCGAGCCCGCAGCCCGCGCCGGGCAAGAACACCCCGCGCGTGAACCCGTACCTGCCGACCGGCGACACCTTCGCCGCGCAGTTCGGGCAGGTGTTCCCCGCCTGGGACGGCAAGGACACCACCGTCGCCGTGCTCGACTCCGGCGTCGATCTCGACAACCCCGCGCTCACCACCACCAGCCACGGCGAGCGCAAGATCACCGACTGGTACACCGCGAACTCCCCCACCTCCGGTGACGGCACGTGGGTGCAGCAGTCCACGCAGACCTACACCGGAACGTTCACCGCGAGCGGCCGGGCCTGGACAGCGCCCGCCACCGGTGGCCCGTACACCTTCGGCACGTTCTCCGAAACCGCGGGCGATCTCGGCGCCGAGGACAGCGAGACCGGCGGTGACGTCAACCGCGACGGCGACCGCAAGGACTCGTGGGGTGTGCTGCTCGACACCGCGACCAAGCAGGTGCGGGTCGATCTCGACGGTGACGGGGACTTCACCGGCGAAAAGCCGATGACCGACTACAAGGACCACCAGGACGTCGGGTTCTTCGGTACCGACAACCCGGCGACCGATATCGCCGAACGCATGGCCTTCGTGGTCCAGACCGACAAGGCCGGGTTCGTCAACATCGGCATCGCGGGCGCCGAGCACGGCTCGCACGTCGCCGGGATCGCCGCGGGCAACGACCTGTTCGGTGGCCGGATGGACGGCGCCGCGCCCGGTGCGAAGGTGCTGTCCGTCAAGGTGTGCCTCACCAGCAGCGGGTGCACGTCGAGCGGACTGATCGACGGCGTCGTCTACGCCGCCAGCCACGGTGCCGACGTCGTGAACATCTCCATCGGCGGGCTCCCCGCGCTCAACGACGGCAACAACGCGCGCGCCGAGCTCTACAACCGCACGATCGCCGAGTACAACGTGCAGCTGTTCATCTCGGCAGGCAACAGCGGCGCCGGTGCCAACTCGGTCGGCGACCCGTCGGTCGCGACGGACGCGATGAGCGTCGGCTCCTACATCACCGACGACACCTGGCTGTCGAACTACGGGTCGAAAACCCAAGCGCCGGAAGGACTTCACCCGTTCTCGTCGCGCGGTCCGCGCGAGGACGGCGGGTTCAAGCCGGACATCGTCGCGCCGGGTGCCGCGATCTCGACGGTGCCGAGGTGGTTGCAGCCGAGCCCGATTCCGGGCACCTACCCGCTCCCGGCGGGTTACGCGATGCTGCAGGGCACGTCGATGGCGTCCCCGCAGGCGACCGGTGCCGCCGCGTTGCTCGTCAGCGCGTACAAGGCGACGCACGGCGGCCAGCGCCCGCCCGTGGCGCAGCTCCGTTCGGCGATCAAGTCGACCGCGCGGTTCGTCAACGGCGTTCCCGCCAACGCGCAGGGTGCCGGGCTGTTCAACGTGGCTGCCGCATTCGTCGCGCTGCAAGTGAATCCGCGGCCCGACACGGTCACCACCTCGGTCGAGGTGCACACCGTCCAAACCGGACTGCTGGCCACCCCGGACGTCGGCGTCGGCATCCACGACCGCGAAGGCGTCACCGCGGGCAAGGCCTACACCCGCACCTACACGGTGACCAGGACGACCGGATCGTCGCGACCGGTGCCGTACTTCGCGAACTGGGTCGGCAACGACGGCACGTTCTCCTCCGGCAACTTCCTTTCGCTGCCGCTCAACAAACCCGTGCGGTTCGCCGTGCAGGTGAAACCCGGCCCCGGTGCGCATTCCGCGCTGCTGCGGCTGGACAACCCGCTCACCGTCGGCATCGACGTGCAGACCATGAACACGGTCTTCGCGCCGACCGAGTTCGCCGCCGACAAGGGGTACCGCGTCGAGAAGAGCGGCACCATCGGCCGCAACCAGGCCACCAGCGTGTTCGTGCGCGTGCCGCAGGGCGCGAGCGCGCTGAAGATCGACCTCGACGCGGGCGGTCCGCCGGGGAAGGGCCAGGTCCGGTTCCTGCGCTACGACCCGACGGGGGTCCCGATCGACATCACGTCGACGACCAACTGCTACAACCCCGACGGCGGCGCCGGATGTGCCGGCGGCACACCGACCAGCCGCACGGTGACGAACCCGCTGCCGGGCGTCTGGGAACTGGTCGTCGAAGCGCGCCGGACCTCGGACGTGCCGGTGGCGCCGTGGAAACTCGCCGCCACCGTGCTGGGCACCACCGTCACCCCGAACCCGGACGACATCGCTTCGGCGAAGCTCGGGACACCGGTGAACCGGAGCTACGCGGTGGCCAACGCGCTCGGCGCGTTCACCGGGAAGCTCACCGGCGGCACGCTGGGCAGCGCGAAGATCGCGCGGCCCACCATCGCCACCGGCGCGCAGCAGCAGTACCCGGTGACGGTCGCACCCGGCTCGACATCGTTCACCGCGAAGATCGGCAAACCCGCCGACACCGCGGCCGACCTCGATCTCGGCGTCTACAACTGCACGAGCGGGACCTGCGTGCTCGCCGGGCAGAGCGCCGACGGCGACGCGGAGGAATCGGTGACGATCGCCAACCCGGCGGCGGGGCAGTGGGTCGTCGTGGTCGACGGGTTCGCGATCCCGTCGGGCAGCACCGCGTACGACTACCTCGACGTGTTCACCGCGCCGTCGTTCGGCTCGGTCGCGGTGACCGACACCGACGCGCCGCACGCGGCGGGTACGTCGTGGACGGTGCCGGGCACGGTGACGGCGGCGAGCGCTCCCGGCGCCGGCCGGGTGCTGCGCGGTGACCTGACCGTGCGGACCGCGGAGGGCACCGCGGTCGGCGGTGGCACCGTTCTGGTTCGATCCGTTTCCTGACGGTCAGTGACCCTGGGGGTCAGGCCCCGCACCGGCTTTCCGGTGCGGGGCCTGCCCTTTGGGGCGGTTCACCGGGCAAGCGGTACCTGAGCGCGGGCGGCGCGCCTAGAGTTCTCGTGGTCCTTTATGGAGGCCGCCATGTCCTCTCACCGCTGTTTCGCCACCGTCCTGATCGCCGCCGGAGCCGTCGTCGCGGCCTGTTCCGACAGCAGCCCGCCCCCGTCGTCGACTTCGTCCAGTGACGCAACCGAATACGGTTCCGCGCCAGGTCAACCCCCGCCGGTCGGGGAGGAAAGCGCACCAGGCGCACCGCCGCAGCACGGTTCGCGAGAGGCTGCCGGAACACCCGGCCGGATCCCGCACTTCGAATTCGACGGCCAGCCCTTCTACGAAGTCAAGGGTGCCATCGATCGGGTGATCGCGGAAAGGGGCTGTGCCGATCACAAGGTCTGCCTCAAGGCGATACCGCGGGCCGATCCGAAGCACCGCCGCGCCGGGGCGGAGGGGAACTGCCTGATCGTGGAGTTTCCGCCGGAGGGCAAGCAAGTCCCGTACGGGTCGCAGATCGTGTTCCTGGTCAACCGGTTGCCGTGCACCAAGGCGAAACCGCCGACCGAGGAGAGCACACCCACCACCACTTCGAAGAGGGGCACGACCTCTTCGCCCGCACCGTGACCGAACCGCAGGGCCTCAGCCAGGTGCTGAAGATCGCGGGCACGGTGGTCGCGCCGACCACCGTGCTCACCGCGCTGCTGTTCTACTTCGGACGGTTCCACGCGTACTGGTTCTTCCACTACTTCGGGGTCAACTCGACCGTGCTCGGACTGTCCACACAGGACTACCTCGTGCGCAGCGCGGACGGGTTGTTCGTCCCGCTCGCGGTGCTGGCCGCGATCGGCCTCGCGGTGCTGTGGCTGCACCGGCTCGTCCGGCGGCCTTCACTCGGCGATGCGCACCCACTGCTCGTGAGGATCGTGAAAACCGGCGCGCTCGTGCTCGGGCTCTTCCTCACCTGCGTCGGCCTGCTGAACATGCTGCGCGTGCCGTTCCTCGACTTCGCGATCGCGGTACCGCCGTTCAGCTTCGCGTTCGGCGTGCTGCTGCTGATGTACCTCTCGCGGAAGCGGGCCACGGGCAGCGCACGGACCGCGCTCGCCGAATGGGCCGCGGTCTTCGTGCTGGTCAGCTTGAGCCTGTTCTGGTTCGCCACCGACTACTCGGCCGCCGTCGGCACCGGGCAGGCACGCGCGCTCGAAGCCGACCTCGCTTCCGAGCCCGGCGCGGTGCTCTACAGCGAGCGCAGCCTCGGCCTGCGGGTTCGCGGCGTCACCGAAACGCCGTGCCGCGCGGCCGAAAGCGCCTACAAGTTCCGTTATGACGGGCTCAGGCTCGTGCTGCAGTCCGGTGACCAGTACCTGTTCCTCCCCGCCGGATGGCACCGGGCAGGCGGGTCGGCGATCCTGATCCCGCGCGCCGCGGCCGTCCGGCTCGAATTCACCACGGCGGCCCAGCGTGGCGCGCCCGTGTGCTGAGTACCATCCGCGGCATGAGAAGGGTCGCCGTCGCCATCGGAGTTCTGCTCACCCTCACCGCGTGCTCGTCGGCGCCCGTCCCGCCGCCTGCCGCGCCACCGCAGGCCAGGATGGGTGCGTGGTCACCGGCACAGCTCAACCTGGTCGCCGCCACCGGCGATCCCGCGATCATGCCGAGCACACCGGGACTGAGCCCCGGCGTGATCTACGTGAACCGGGTCTACGTCGACCAGGCCGTGCCGACGCGGATCGCGATGACCGCGGTGATCACCGGCGGCGCCGGGATCACCAACTCCTACCTCGGGCTTTACGACCCCGCCGACGGCAAGCTGCTCGCGACCACCGCGGACATCTCGGCGCAGCTCCAGGCGGGCGGCATCATCAAGGCGCCGCTGACCACGGAGGTCCCGCCGCAGCCGATGAACAAGGAGCTGTGGATCGCCCTCGTGATGGGCGGGGCCGGCAAGAGCCCCGCCTTCGTCGGCGGCCGCGAATACGGCACGAACTTCGGCCAGACCGGCGACTTCCGGCTCTGGGTCACCGCCGACAACCACTTCACCTCGCTGCCGACGGCCATTCCGCAGCTCCGCGCGCCCGCGCACGGTTCGATCCCGTTCGTCGCGGTCGGTCCCTGAGGTCACCGTCCGACGAGCGCGGATTCACGCACGGCGCCGCGGGAGTCGACGTCCAGCTTCCGCAACACCCTGGCGACGTGCTGTTCCACCGTCCGCACCGAGATCAGGAGCACCTCCGAGATCTCCCGGTTGGTGTGCCCCTTCGCCAGCAGCTCCGCCACGTGGGCTTCGCGCGGGGACAGCGATCGGCCGTAGCCGTTGCGGCCCCGCCTCGACGGCGTGAACCCGCCTGCCGCCCGCAGCCGGTGGCGGCAGCGCGCGGCGTCGCGGGTCGCACCGAGCGCCTCGAACCGGGCGGCGACCTCGGACAAGCGCGCCGTGGCTTCTTCGTCACCGGCGCAGATCCCCGCCGCGGCGGCCTGCTCGGCGCACTGCGCCGCGAAGTAGGGCGCGGGAAAGCCGTCGTAGTCCCGGCTCGCGGCGTCGAACTCCTCGCGTGCCCGCGTGTGCTCCCCGTCGGCTTCATGCACCACCGCGCGGCAGACCCGGAGCGCGGTGGCCGCGGCCGGGGCGTCGATCCCCGGCAGTGACGCGGCCAGCTCGCCGGCGAGCACGCGGGCGTCGTCGGCACGGCCCGCCCGGCAGTACGCCTCCGCGGCGCCTGCCGCGACCTCCCCCGCCCACGCCCAGATTCCCTTGTGCCGCAAGAACTCCACCGCGCGATCGGCGTGCGCGGCCGCTTCGGCGAACTGCTCGCGCGCCAGGCTCAACCGCACCAGCCCGCCGTACCCGGCCAGCACGATCGGCGCCGACAGGTTCTCCGGGCGGTCCAGGCGCAGTTCGCCGAACAAAGCCGACGCCTCCGTCCAATCGCCCTTCGCGGCGGCGAGGAACCCGAGCACCATTGAGGCCTCGCTGCTGATGCCGTGGATCTCGGGATGCCCCGCGCGCAGTTTCCCGGCACGCGCGGCCAGCCCGTCCCACGCGCCGATGAGCCAGTCGAGATGCAGCTTCGTCGACCGGCTCGCGACCCGTTGCTTCTGACCGCCCGCCGTCGAACAGCCGAACGCCATGCCGATCAGGCGGAGCCCGTCGCGGTACCGGCCGGTCCACGCACAGGCGTCGGCCGCGTTGTTGTAGGCGCGCTCGACGTCGCGCTGTTCTTCGTCCGTGCGCGGCGCTTCGGGCAGGCGGGCCAGCAACGACCAGCCGTGCGGATCGCCGATGTCGAGCCACGACCCGACGTTGTTCGCCAGCAGGAAGGTCGTGCCGGGGGTGTCGTCCGCGCGCCGGATGGCGGCGTCGACCTTGCGCATCCACGGCAGGTGCGCGGCGAGCGGGGTGGCGCCGTACAACGGTTTCGCCAGGTAGGAACCCGTCCTCGCGGCCAGCTCGGGGAAGTCGGCCAGCTCGGCGGCCGCCCTGATCAGCGCGAGCCGCCCCGCCTCGACCCCGCCGACCTGGCGCAGGAGCAGTTGCCCGAGGCTGGTCCGCACCAGGCCGCGGCAGCGGTCGGCCAAGCCGGGCAACGCCAAGGTCCGTTCGAGCACCCGGATCGCTTCGACGCGATCGTCGCAGTAGGGCGCGACCTCGCCGATCTTGCCCGCGATGCGGTCGAGATCGGCGGGGCCGGTACCCGGCCGGACCGCGAGGCGCAGCAGCGCCCGCACCGCCACGATCCCGTCCCCCTGCGCGATCGCCTCGTCCGCGGCCAATTCGGCGTACCGGCCGTACTCGCGGGCGAGGCCGCCGTGCCGGGCGTGCTCGGCGAGTTCGGCTGCCGTCCCCTCGATCGCGTCGAAGGCGCGCCGGTGCAGGGTTTCCCGGCGCGGTCCGGGAATCGCCTCGTAGACCGCGCGCCGCGCCACCGCGTGCCGGAACCCGTAGCCGCCCTCGGCCGTGCCCGTCAGCACGTTCGCTTCGACGGCGGCGACGAGGCCCGCTCGCACCGCGTCCGGTGGGAGGCCGGTGACCGCCGTCAGCACCTCGGTCGTGATCGAGCCCGGCCCGGTCTTCGAGTCGAGCACGGCGGTGCAGTCGACCACCAGTTTCGCGTCCGACCGCAATGCCGCCGTGCGCGCGCGCATCGTGTCGGCCACCGTCTGCGGGACGTCGAACAGCTCGGAGGAATCCCACCCCGTGACGGGATGCCGCTTGGCGCGGAGCAGTTCCTTGACCACGAGCGGGTTCCCGCCGCTGAGCCGGAACAACTCGCGCGCCAGCTCACCGGAGACGCGGTGCGTGCCCGCGATCGCCGACGCGAGTTCGTGCACCTGCCCCGGTGTCAACGGCCCCAGCCGGACGTGCGCCACGGCGGGGCCGGGATTTCCCGGCCTGGCGAGCGGGTGCTCGCCGTCCACCTCCTCCGGCCGGTAGGTGACCACGGCGCTCACCTGTCCGGTCACGTCCCCGGACAGGTACCTCAGCAGCCGCCGCGTCTGCTCGTCCGCCCACTGCGCGTCTTCGATGATCAGCAGCACCGGTCCGACGCAGCGGAGCAGCTCGGCGAACGCGCGGAACACGGTGTGCCGATCCGACGGCGCGTCGCCGATCTCGCGTGGTTCCGGCGGCAGCCAATCCGCGATCTCGGGCAGATATCGGCGCAGCGCCCCGGTTATCGGGCGGTGCGCGGCCCGTTCGACGACCGGCCTTTCGTTTTCCAGATTACGCACCGCATCGACAATGGGACCGAACGGAACCGGTTCGTCGAATCTCGCGCACCGGCCGGCCAGGACGGTGCGCTCCGCGGAAACGACCAGTTCTTCGACCAGCCTGGTCTTCCCGATACCCGCTTCACCGCCGAGCAGCACGATCCCGGCGCCACCGGCGAGAATCCCGGTCACCTCGGCGAGTTCGTCCGCTCTTCCCACCAGCGCGGGCCATCCGGTCCGCCTCACCGGGCCACCCGCCTTTCCCCGCACCCGCACGGCCGGCTCCGCGACCGGGCGGCAGTAGGCGATCATGCTAGGTCGGCGCAGGTGGAGCCGGAAGCCCGTAAAGCGGAAACAGTACTTTCGTCGGTAACCCACGCCTCTCGCGCACACCACGACCACTATCGAAATACGTATTGTGCGCGCTCATCGCGCCGTTGATCGTGGTCCGGGTCACCACTCGAAAACGGGCCGTCCCGGCCCGCCCACTTGTTCCACATTGGACAGTGGCTCGTGGAAGGAACCGAAGAATTGACCAGTCTGCGTTATCTCGGGGCGGCCGGCGTGTTCGCCGCCGTCACCGCGACCGGTGTCGTCGTGGCACCGTCGGCGTCGGCGGCCGTGGAGTGGGACGGCTGCGGGGTGACCCCGAGCCATTCGAACGGCACCAACGTGGTCACCTACCGCGACGACACCGGTGACGGCTCGATGGCGGACGCCATCCGTTCCGCGGTGTCGAACTGGAACTCGTCCGGCGCGGAGGTCCAGGTGAAGGCGACCTCCGGGACCCCGAACGTCACCTTCGTGTCCCGCGACCTCGGCGACGCCTACGGGTCCACCAAGTGCGCGTCGAACGGGCGCACCACCATCTCGCTGGATCCCACGCTCTGGGACAACGACCTGAACAAGCAGCACCCGGAGCACCACGTCCACACCGCGGCGCACGAATTCGGGCACGCGCTCGGCCTCGGCCACGACGGCGGCTGCGACGCGCTGATGCAGACCGGCGGCGCGAAGTGCGACCCGTGGACCACCGGCCCGAACTCCGAAGAGGAGTCGCTGGTTTCGAAGATCCTTTCCGGCACCAACAACAGCGCGGGCCGCAACCTCGAAATCGCGCTGTCCGAGTAGGACGCCACACGCCGCGGCCACCATCCCCGGTCGCGGCGGCGGGCACGGGAAGGCCGCCGCGCTACAGCTCGGCGACCTTCCCGTGCCCGACGACGAGCCGTCGCGTGGTCTCCACCGCGTCGATCATGCGGCGGTCGTGCGTGACCAGCAGGAGCGTGCCGGGATAGGTCGCCAGCGCGGATTCGAGCTGTTCGATCGCGGGCAGGT
The DNA here is from genome assembly GCF_039529815.1 of Amycolatopsis minnesotensis. Lineage (NCBI taxonomy): Bacteria > Bacillati > Actinomycetota > Actinomycetes > Pseudonocardiales > Pseudonocardiaceae > Amycolatopsis > Amycolatopsis minnesotensis. Next base: position 163,530 of record NZ_BAAANN010000012.1, read on the forward strand.
CGAGGTGGTTCGTCGGCTCGTCCAGCACGAGCAGGTTCACGCCGCGCGCCTGCAGCAACGCGAGCGCCGCCCGCGTCCGCTCCCCCGGCGACAGCGTCGCGGCCGGGCGGATGACGTGCGGCGCCTTCAGCCCGAACTTCGCCAGCAGCGTCCTGACGTCGGCAGGCGCCATCTCCGGCACCTCGGCCGCGAACGCGTCCACGAGCTGCTCGTCACCGAGGAACCGGTTCCTGGCCTGGTCGACCTCGCCGACCACGACGCCGGAGCCCAGCGCGCCGTGCCCGTCGGCCAGCTCCACCCTGCCCAGCAGCGCCGCCAGCAGCGTGGACTTCCCCGCCCCGTTAGGGCCCGTGATGGCGACCCGATCCGCCCAGTCGATCTGGACGTGCACCGGGCCGAGCGTGAACGAGCCCCGGCGGACCACCGCGCCGGTGAGCGAGGCGACGACCGCGCCGGAGCGCGGTGCCGCCGCGATCTCCATCCGCAGCTCCCACTCCTTGCGCGGTTCCTCCACCACGTCGAGCCGCTCGATCAGGCGTTCCGTCTGCCGTGCCTTCGCGGCCTGCTTTTCCGTTGCCTCGCTGCGGAACTTGCGGCCGAGCTTGTCGTTGTCGCCCGCCTTGCGGCGCGCGTTCTTGACGCCCTTTTCCATCCACGCGCGCTGCGCACGCGCGCGAGCGGTCAAGGAGGACACCGTGTTCGCGTACTCGTCGTAGTCCGCGCGCGCGTGCCGTCGGGCCACCTCGCGCTCTTCGAGGTAGGACTCGTAACCGCCGCCGTACGCGCGAACCTGCTGCTGCGCGAGATCCAGCTCGACGACGCTGGTGACCGTGCGGGTGAGGAACTCGCGGTCGTGGCTGACGATCACGGTGCCCGCCCGCAGCCCCGACACGAACCGTTCGAGGCGGTCGAGGCCGTCCAGGTCGAGATCGTTCGTCGGCTCGTCGAGCAGGAAGATGTCGTACCGGCTCAGCAGCAGCGAGGCCAGGCCCGCCCGTGCGGCCTGCCCGCCGGAAAGCCCGTTCATCGGCTGGTCGAGCGACACGTCGAGGCCGAGGTCGGCAGCCACCTCGCCGGCGCGTTCGTCCAGGTCCGCGCCGCCGAGTTCGAGCCAGCGTTCGAGAAACGCGGGGTAGTCCTCTTCGGCACCGCTTTCGCCGTCGGTCAGCGCTTGCGTCACCTGGTCGAGCGCGCGCTGCGCCTCGGTCACGCCGGTGCGGCGGGCGAGGAAGCCGCGGAGCGTTTCGCCGTCCAGCCGCTCCGGCTCCTGCGCGAGGTAGCCGATGGACGCGGCGACCGGGCTCGTGCTCACCTTGCCGCCTTCGGCCGGGATGAGCCCGGCGAGGGTGCGCAACAAGGTCGACTTGCCCGCGCCGTTGGCGCCGACCAGCCCGATGACGTCACCGGGCGCGATGACGAGGTTCAACCCGGAAAAGAGGACGCGATCCCCGTGGCCCGCGGCGAGGTCCTTCGCGACAAGATTGGCGCTCATAACGAGCCGGAGTCTACGTCCCGCAGCGCCACCGCCGTCATGGGTGTGCCCGGCGCCTGCCAACACCCCAAGCGAGCGGGTGACGGGAATCGAACCCGCGTAGCCAGTTTGGAAGACTGGGGCTCTACCATTGAGCTACACCCGCGCCGCGCGGATCAGTACCGCGCAGAGCTAGCTTAGCGGTAGCCGCTAAGCTGGGTGCACACGCCCCACGGGGCGACGGGATGTGGCGCAGCTTGGTAGCGCATTCGCTTTGGGAGCGAAGGGTCGCAGGTTCAAATCCTGTCATCCCGACCAGCACGAACGGCCGGACCAGCAGAAGCGGCGGGGTAGCCCCCCAGGAGCAACCCCGCCGTCTCAGTATAGGCCGTTATACACGGTGCTGCCTATTTCTTGATCTCGTGGCGCAGGAGCGTCACGTCGTTGTCGAACAGGGTGGCCTCGACCGGCTTCAGGTCTTGCCGGTCCTCGAAGAGGTGCCTTCCCTTACCGCGCGACACCGGGCAGACCAGCATCCGGACTTCGTCGACGAGGCTGGCGTCCAATAGCGAGCGCATGAGGCTCAGGCTCCCCCACAGCCAGATGTCCTTACCGTCCTGCTCCTTGAGCTCGCGAATGGTCGCGGCCGGGTCGCGCGTCACGGTCGCGGCGGGGAAGTCGCCCCAGGGGGCGTCGTCCAGCTTCGACGAGGCGATGAACTTGGTGAGGTTGTTGAGCTTCTCGCCGTACTCGCCCTGGTCTTCGGCGTACGGCCAGTAGTCCTTGGACTGGGTGTAGGTGTTCGCGCCGAGGATCATCGTGTCGACCGAGTCGATGAACCCCATCAGGTTCGTCTTGAACTCGAGGTTGCTCTTCTCGGAAAACGGCTCCCCGGACACGAAGCTGAGCCCGCCGTCCTCCTCCGCGGCGATGTTGTCGACGGTGACCCACTGCTGGACTACGAGCTTGCGCATGGTGGTGGCCCTTCTTCGTCGTGCGGCCCGTGCTGGCCGCTGTGCCCCGGGGACGGAGCCGGTGATCCCTCCTCGACATCCGGAAGCGTGCCGAACGAAAAAACCTTCGCCCCCTCACGGCGGCGAGCCCGGCCCGCCGCGTTGTGCGGGCAATCCGAGCGCCGATTCCGGCTCGGCGGGGGAAGCCCGCCAGGATTGGGCGGCGGTGATCCCGGCCGCGGTGACGGGCGTGCGGTTCGGGGTGGTGTGCAGGTCGCTGCCCCGGCCGAGGCCGTGGCGCGCGGCACCGATGGTGGTGTTCTCGGCGAGCAGGGGGATGCCGAGGGTGTGTGCCGTGCGGATCAGGGCGGCGGGGATGACGGTGTTGCGGGAGTCTTCGCGGTCGGCGCGCTGCTTTTCGTCGGTGCAGTTGGCCGGTGGCGGCAGGTCCTTGGTGCTGTACTTGGCGAGGATGTTGATGATCTCGGCGCGGATGACCAGGAACTGCCACGGATGGCGGGTGAGGACCGACAGCGGGGTGCCGGGATGGCCGTAACCGGTCAGGGCGAGGCCGACGCCCAAGCCGTGCAGTTCGGCGAGGTGCGCGTCGATTCCGGGGACGTCGGTCAGCGCGGTGTGCGGAATGCCGAGCACGAACAGTTCCGCCGGTGCCGCGCTCCGGTCGAGGGCGGCGGGCAACTGGTCGCTCAGGTAGCGGTCCCGCAGGATCTGCTCGGAGACATCGAGCAGGCAGAACAGATCCGGTTCGCCGGGGCCGCGCTGATCGGTGTGCCAGAGCGCGAGGTCGTGGCCGAGCGCGGGCAGGGTGTGGTCGAGCACGTGGTGGGACAGGCGGGTGGCGTCGGCGAGCTCGCCGAGCTCGGTGAACGCGCGGGCGCTGCCGGTTTCGTCGGTCCAGGACGGAATCGCGCGCGTTCCGGCCACGGTGAACCCGTCGACGCGGCGAATGTGCTGGTGCAGCAACGTGAACCGGCCCGCCGCCAACGCCGCGCGAGCCGCGGGCAGGTCCGAGAGCAGGCTGGCCATCCTCCTGCTGCCAGGGGTGGCTTCCGGCGTCCAGCGCAGCACGCTGGTCTCGGGCAGTCCGATGCGCGCCACCGCCACCGCGTCCTCCCTGGTGGTCCTGACCGGGGCCAGCCCGAACTGCGGCTGGACGATCGCGTGCTTCCCGCCAAGCGGGAACGGCACCGACAAGCTGACCGCCAGCGTCCGCAGTGCCGAGGGCAGGTCATCGAGGCGCGACGGCCACAGCACCGCGACCAGGTCGTCGCCGTCACCGCTGAGCTGGATGGGGAACAACGGGCCCAGTGCCGCGGTCACGCGGTCGGCGAGCACCGGGCGGATCACCGCGGACAGCACGGGAGCGGGCACCTTCGCCTGCCAGCGCGACAGCGCCGGGATGCGGATCACCAGTACCACCCCGGCCTCCGGCGCCGGCTCGGCCGACGCGACGGCACGGGAGAACCCGGCCTCGGTGGCATCCGGCCCGCCCGCCGCATCGACAACGGGGACGGGTGCGGTGAGATCCCGCTCGACGGCGGCGATCAGCGCGCGTTCGGCCGCCGTTGGCGGTGCGGTGATCGCGCGCACCAGCAGGCCGAAGCCGGGGTCGCGGTCGGTGCGACGGAGGCGGCGGTACAGGCGATGGAACAGCGTCATCGGTTCCCACCTCCGGAGAGCGGGCGGCGGCGCATCGCCGCGAGCTTCCTGCGCGCGGTGGCCCGGTAGCGGCGAACGGTGGAGGGGCGCACACCGAGTTCCTCGGCGACCTCGCCGGGGCTGCAGCCGAACCAGGGCAGCAGCAACGCGAGAAACTGCTCGCGGGACAGCTCGTTCGCGTGCTGCAACGTCATCCGCATCTCGTAGTGGTCCTCCGCGGTCACCACCGCACCCCACAGCGGCTGGTCGCGTTCGCGCGGCTGGATCGGCAGCTCGTAGGTGCGGCGCAACGCGCTGCACGCCAGGTTGTGCGCCACTTTCCTGGTCCACGCCAACCGGTTCCCCTCGATCGCGGTCCAGTTCCGCCAGAGCGCGACCAGGGCGTCGTCGGCGATCGCCGCGTAGTCGTGGTGCGGCGCGATTTCCTCCGCGTAACGGACGAGCCGCGCGCGATGATCGCGATAAAAAGTCCGGAACGCCGCCAGGTCCCGTGCGGTCCTGGCGCAATTCGGAGACGGGTTGGCGCCGTCACTCACGCCCCCGAATCCCCACGGCCGCGCACCAGCAAGTCGACCCCCGCGGTCTTCAACCGCAGTTCGACCTGGCCGCCGGCGGCCAGCACCCGCATCGCCAGCACCACGGCACGCCGCTGCCGCGCCAGCCAGATCGCGGAACACACCATCGCGGTGAACATCCTCCACAGTCGCCGACCGGCCAGCGCCATGACAACGGTCGCGATGGCGGTCACCAGGCACATAGCCACGCGATATCCTCTCGAACTCGGAAAAAGGGGGACCAGGGCGCCGGATTTCGCCGCCACCCCTTTCACGCTCCCCGCGGTACGAACGTGCACCGAGTTCACTCGAACGTGGAAACCGCGACCCCTTCTCGGATACGACAGGACGCCGGCGCCGCTCCTGGCCGCGCCGGTGTTCGATCGCTGCGCCGGTGTCGCTAAGGACGGCGGGCGCGGTGCAGGGTGGCGGCGAAGTCGAGGGTGATGCCGCCGTCGTCGTGCATGGTCTGCGCGCCCTGGAGGAACCGGGTGCGGAACTCGGCGCGGCGGTCCGCGGGCAGCGTCTCCTGGATCTCGGCGAGGCCGCGGGGCATCAGCCAGTCCCAGAGCGCGGGCGGATCGGCGATCGGGACGGGCATCTCGACCGGGGCGCGTTCGATATCGAGGAAACCGGTCTCCGCCAGCAGCGCGTCGAGACGGTCGTGGGTCATCGGACCGGGCGACGCCTCGGTGTCGGCTGGAGGCGGAGAAACCGGTTCGGACGTGGCGGGCGCGAAGAACTCGAGCGTGAGCTCCTGGAACCAGCCGAGGCGGCCGACGGACTGGGTCTCCAGTGACAGCGCGACCGTCCCGCCCGGCGCGAGCACGCGGTGGACCTCGGCCAGCACCACGGCGGGCTCGTCCAGGATCTGCACCACGAAACCGGCCGTGGCCAGGTCGAACGAACCAGCCGTGAAGTCGAGGTGCGCGGCGTCCATCGCGACGCCCGTGACCTCCGGATGGTCCTCGACGAGCCGCTCGATCATCTTCGGCGACGCGTCGATCGCCGTGACCGAGCAGCCGAGCGCCAGTGCCGCGCGCGTCACCGCGCCCCGCCCGGCACCGACGTCGAGCACCCGCGAACCCGGTGGCGGCGCGGCGAATTCGATCAGCCGCCGCCCGGTGTCGCCGACGTAGAAGAAGATCTCCTCGTACCGGTCGACGAGCTGGTCGTACTTCTCGCGGGCCTGTGCGCTGGAAACCATGCGGAGACGCTAGTCCGGCCGATCTGAGGCGGAATACCGCCATTTCGGGACACCGTTCACGAGCAGCGCGAGCGCGGTGTCCACCAGGGTTGTGCACCGAGTGTTCACCCGCGAGGCGAACCTAGCGCTGTGCGGCTCGGCCGGACATGGCACGCTGGCGACCATGACCACCTATCACGCACTGAACCAGGCGGCCATCCTGGCGCAGGACCTCGAGGCGAAGGGCTTCCTCGGAACGGTCGGCAAGATCGCCGCCGCGACGATCATCTTCTTCGTCGCGATCGGCCTGATCGTGGGCCTGCTGCTCGGCTTCTTCATCGGCAGGTCCGTCGGCAGGCGCCAGTCGCAGCCGCGCGGCAGCGACCAGAACTTCTGAGTTCGCCGCTCGATCCGACCGGACCGCGGCGTCACGCCAGCACGGTGTGACGCCGTGCCCGAAGGTCAGTCCTCCACCTTGCGCGCGGTCGCCATCGCGCGCTCGGTCTCCCAGAAGGCCCGCATCGACCGCACCAAACCGTCTTCACCGACGCGGTAGACGAACACGCCGTCGGTGTCGACGCGGTACCCGCCGGGGAGGAACGTCGTGATCGTGCCGACGTTGGCCACCTCGTCGCCCGCGGCGTGCGAGTCGCGGATGGTGAACACGAACCGTTCGACGTTCGCGATGGTCAGGTCCCAGAACGCCGAAATCCCTTCGCGCCCGTGGTGCCCCTTGCCCTCCTCGTCGAACATCGAAGGCCCGACCGGGTCCTCCACCACCGCGTCCGGGGCGAACAGCGCGAGCCATTCGTCCTTGGCACCCCGTGTCACGGCGTCCATCGACCGCCACGCGGCGACCCTCGCCGCGGGCTGATCGGCTTCGGGGTCCCAGCACACGTCGACGCCCACGGCGGCCTCCTCTGTGAAATGCCCCTGCTGTGAAATGTCTCTGCTGTGAAGTGCCTCTGCTGTGAAATGCCTCTGCGAGAAGCGGTTCAGAACTTGGCGATGACCTCTGCACCGAACTTGCGCAGGGAATCCTGCTTCGCGGCCAGTTCGGCGTCGAAGCCGAGCCCGTCGAACACCCACGGCATGGTGATCACGTCGGTGACGCCGATTTCCGCCTGCTCGCGGTACCCGTCGAGACCGAACCGGTCGACGCACACCGCCTGGATCTCGAACGGCTCTTCGGCGCGGCCCCGTTCGGCGCGCAGCTCGGCGAGCCGGGTGATCGTGGTGCGCAGGTCTTCGAGCTTCATCATCGCCGAGGACCAGCCGTCGCCGACCCTCGCCGCGCGCCGCAGCGCGACTTCCGTGTGCCCGCCGACGTAGAACGGCACGCGCGACGGCGGCGTCGGGCTCATGCGCAGCTTGCCGAAGTCGAAGAAGTCGCCGTGGTACTCCACCATGCCGCCGTCGAGGATGAGCCGCAGCACGTCGATCGCCTCGTCGACGCGCTTGCCCCGGCGCTCGTACGGCGCGCCGCACCACTCGAACTCCTCCGGGGACCAGCCGACGCCGAGGCCGAGCCCGAAGCGCCCGCCGGTGAGCGCCGCGGCCGAGTTGACCTGCCTGGCGAGCAGGACCGGGTTCCGCGAACCGAGCTTGAGCACCGAGGTGTAGAAGCCGATCCGCTCGGTCACCGCCCCCATCGCCGCGGCCGCGACCAGCGGATCCACCCACGGCGTCTCCTCGGTCCAGAAGCGGCTGCCGTCCGGTGTGTACGGGTAGTTCGCGGACACCTCCTCCGAGTAGAAGAGCGAGTCCGGCAGGACGATCGAGGAGAAGCCGCACTCCTCAGCCGTGCGCGCGAGCTCGGTGAGCTGGTCGACGGGGTTCATCGCGACCGAGAGGGAGAACTTCATACCGCCAGACTATAACGTGTTCTAGTTTACTCGGCCAGTGCCCGTTGCCCCGGCCGGTGAGGCAGGCCACCGTTCGAGCGTGATCCATGCCACCGGAAGGCAACCCGGTCACCGTCCGTCGCATCCGCGCGCATCGAGGTCGACCGCGAAAACGTTGACGTATAACGGTTTCCCGCTTTGTTGTCCGGATCACCCGCAGGCCGGAAGCCGTGCTCGCAATTCGTCCTTTCGCGTGTTTACCGTTTCGTGACCCCGACCCCCTTTCCGACGGAGGACACCCGTGCCCACGTCAGCAAAGCGACGGCTCGCTTCGGCGGGCATCGCCTGCGCCGCGGGAGCCGGCGCCCTGTTCGCCGCGGCCCCCGACGCGGCGGCGATCGTCAAGACCCAGCAGACCCTCGACGCCGCGCCGACCCCGGTGCCCACCGGGACCCAGGTGACCTTCACCGGCGCGCTCACCCGCCTCGGCGACCGCCCGGTGGCCGAGCAGAAGGTCGATCTCGAATGGCGCGGCGGCGCGGACCAGCCGTGGTCCGTGTCGAACAGCGGCACGACCGACGCGGCGGGCAAGGCCGCGATCCCGGCGACCGTCACGGTCAGCGCCGAATGGCGGATCAGCTACCACGGCGACCGCGTCAACGATCCCGCGGTTTCGCCGGTCGTCGGCGTGCGGTCCCAGCAGCCGGTGGGACAGCGCGTCGTGGACTCGGCCGCCGCGCAGGCGGGGAAGCCGTACTCGTACGGCGCCGCCGGCCCCGACCGGTTCGACTGCTCCGGGCTCACGCAGTTCGTGCACAAGCAGGTCGGCATCGATCTCCCCCGCACCTCGCGCGACCAGCGGGCCGCGCTCGCCGACGTGTCGAAGAGCGACCTGAAACCCGGCGATCTGCTGTTCTTCGCCGACGGCGGCAGCGTGTACCACACCGGGATCTTCGCCGGGGACGGCAAGATGTGGGCCGCCCCCGAATCCGGCGATGTGGTGCGCCTGCAGAACATCTGGACCGACGCCTACACCGTCGGCCGCGCCTGGTAGCTCTCCGCCGTGGCGGATGGCCGGTCCTCGACCGGCCATCCGCCGTGGAGTGCCGCGTCACACCCCGGGAACCGACAGCGTACTGTCCGCGTTGTCCGGTTCAAGACACCCAACAACCGGGGAGTGACCCATGGGTACCGCGATCGTCGTGATCGTGCTGGTAGTAGTGCTCGTCGTAGGCGGCGGCATGTACTTCGCCAAGAACCAGGCGAAGGTGAGGCAGAACCAGCTCGAGGACGCCAAGGCCGACGCGCGCAGGCTCGTCGAACGACTCGGTGGCCAGGTGCTGAACCTCACCGGTACCAACATCGCCTCGCAGCAGGCGATGGCCGACGCGTCCGAGCGCTACAACGCGGCCGGCTCGCAGCTCGAGCAGGCGGCGACAGCCGAGCAGGCGCGGCTGGTGAAGGAGACCGCGATCGAAGGTCTCTACTACGTCCGCGCGGCACGCGTCGCGATGGACCTGGACCCCGGCCCCGCGCTGCCGGAGGACGCCGAGCGCGAGCGCGCGGGCAAGGTTTCCGAGCACCGCAGGGTGGACGTCGAAGGCCAGATGTACGAAGCCTCGCCCGAACCCGGCGAGAACACGCCGCACTATTACCCCGGCGGCCGTGTCGCGGGCCGTCCGGTGCCGCAGGGCTGGTACAGCGAGCCGTGGTGGAAGCCCGCGCTCGTCGCCGGCGCCTGGGGCCTCGGGTCGATGTTCCTGTTCAGCGCCATGTTCTCCGGAATGGGCGGGATCGCCAGCGCCGCCGCGTGGGAGTCCGGCTACGACGCGGGGCAGGAAAGCGCGATGGACCACGGCGGCGACATGGGCGGCGACGGCGGCGGAGGCGACTTCGGCGGTGACGGCGGCGCCGACTGGGGCGGCGACTTCGGCGGCGGAGGAGACTTCGGCGGCGGGGACTTCGGCGGCGGCTTCGACTTCTGAGCCCCGCTTCCTGCTTTGCCCGTGAAGGCCACCATGACGGCATGGTGGCCTTCACGGATTCAAGCCCTCGCGCGATCAGGCCGGTTGGCAGGCAGGGCACCAGTAGAGGTTGCGGCCGGCCAGTTCCTTGTGCGCCACCGGAGTGCCGCACACCAGGCACGGTTGCCCCGCCCGCCGGTAGACGTAGACCTCGCCGCCGTGGCGGTCCTGCCTCGGCGCCCTTCCGGTGACCTCCGGCAGGTGCTCCGGGGCGACCGTGTCGATCCGGCCCTTCTTCACCCCGTCCCGCATCAGCGCGACGAGATCGGCCCAGATGTCCTTCCAGACCGCCTCGTCGAGCGCGGTTCCCGGCACCATCGGCGCGATCCCGTGCCGGAACAGCACTTCGGCGCGGTAGACGTTGCCGACCCCGGCCAGCACGGACTGGTCCATCAGCAGCGCGGCCAGCGAGGTCCGCGACCGGGAGATGCGCGCGAAGGCCAGGCCGGGCTTGGCGTCACGGCGCAGCGGATCGGGGCCGAGGCGTGCCTTGATCGCGTCGATCTCGCCACGGGTGAGCAGTTCGCACCGCGTCGGGCCGCGCAGGTCCGTCCAATGTGTACGGCCGACGATGCGCAGCCGCACCTGCCCGACCGGATCGGTCACCGGCTGCTCGGCCTCGGTGAAGGTGCCGTACAGCCCGAGGTGGATGTGCACGATCCCTTGTGGACCGTAGTCGTGGAAGAGGTGCTTCCCGTACGCTTCGGCACTTTTCAGCACCTGTCCGTCCAGAATGGACGCTTCATCGGCGAACCTGCCCTGCGGGCTGGACACCTCGACCGGTGCGCCGCCGTACCGGCGCTTGTGCAGCCGCGCGAGGCGGTGCAGCGTATGCCCTTCCGGCATCAGGCGAGCACCCCCGCGGCGGCGACGGTGAAGCCGAACAGGCAGAGCAGGCAGCCTGCCGCGACGAGCAGCCCCCGCACGACCGCGCGGGTGCCGGACACCGCCGCCCGCCGCCGCGCGATCCCGGCTCCGATGCCGAAGGCGATCAGCACGGCCGCGGCGCAGAAGAACATCGACGCGAGCCCGCAGCCGATGAACAGCGTGCTGTTGCAGGAGGCGAGCCACAGCGTGTGATCGGCCTGGACCTTGAACAGCGCGATCGCGCCCGCGACGGTGACCAGTGCGGCGACCAGCGGCGTCAGCAGCCACCAGAACCGGGACTGCTCCGACGGTTCGGGCATCAGCTCTCGGGCAGCGGCGGCGGCGTACCGGTGCGCTCGTAGTCGAGCAGCTGCTGGACCCGGCGCGCGTGCCGCTCCTCGGGCGACGGCGGCGTGTTGAGGAACGACTCGACGATCTCGGTGGCCTCTTCCGCGGTGTGCATCCGCGCGCCGACGCCGATGAGCTGGGCGTGGTTGTGCTCGCGGGTGAGCTTCGCGATCTCGGTGCTCCAGGCGAGCCCCGCCCGCGCGCCTTCGACCTTGTTGGCGGCGATCTGCTCGCCGTTGCCGGACCCGCCGATCACGATGCCGAGGCTGCCCTCGTCGGCCACGACACGACGGGCCGTTTCGACGCAGAACGCCGGGTAGTCGTCGGCCGCGTCGTAGACGAACGGGCCGACGTCGATGACGTCGTGGCCCTGGCTCGTCAGGTGGGTGACGAGGTGGTTCTTCAGTTCGAAGCCGGCATGGTCGGATCCCAAGTAGACACGCACGGCCCGGAGTCTGCCATCCCGCACCGGCACCGGCAGAATGCGGGTATGGGGACCTTCGGCCAAAGCGGCTCCGCGGTACGCCTGGAATGGGGCCCCTCCGGCGTCGAAGCGCTTGGCGCCGACTGCGCCGTGCTGATCGTCGTCGACGTGCTGTCCTTCTGCACCACGGTGGACATCGTGGTGGGCAGGGGCGCGACGGTCGTCCCGCTTCGCGCACCCGAGGAGCGTCCCGGCGCGGTGCTCGCCGGGACCGGCCCGTGGACCCTGCGGCCGTCGTCCGTGACCGGCATCCCGGCCGGAACCGTGCTCGGCCTGCCCTCCCCCAACGGCGCGCGGTTGTGCGCGGCAGCCGAAGAAACCGGGGCGATCGTGTTCGCGGGCTGCCTGCGCAACGCGACCGCGGTGGCGGCTGCCGCGCACCGCTTGGCCGGCGGCGGCGCGATCGGCGTCATCCCGGCGGGCGAGCAATGGGGCGTCAGCTTCGCGGGCAAGGGGACGACGGGCGCGCTGCGGCCGGGCGTCGAAGACCACCTCGGCGCCGGGGCCATCGCGGCCGCACTGCTCGCGAACGGGCTGCCCGGTTCACCGGAGGCGGTGCTCGCCGCGGCCGCCTTCCGCGCCACCGACCTGGCGACCGCGCTGCACGGCTGTGTGTCCGGCCGGGAACTCGCCGACGCGGGGCACCGCGGCGACGTCGGCCTCGCGGCCGAGTTCGACACCAGCGAAGCGGCACCACTGCTGACCGGAGGAGCACTGCGCCATGGCTGACCGCTGGCTCGAACTCGGCGACGGGGTGTACGCGCGCCGGTACGCCGAGCTGGACCTGACCGTGGGGCTCGTGGTCGGGCGCGAGAAGTGCCTCGTCGTGGACACGCGGGGCGACACCGTCCAGGGCACCGAGCTGGCCGCCGCCGTCCGCGGGATCACCCCGCTGCCGTGGACGATCGCGATCACGCACGCCCATTTCGACCACAGCTTCGGCACCGGCGCCTTCGGGCGGTGCGAAGTCTGGGCCCATCCCGGCTGCCGCGAAGACCTGGTGATCGACGGCGAGAACGCCCGCACGACGCGTGCACAGTGGTACCGCGACCGCGGCGAGCCCGGGATCGCGGACGCCATCGCGGCCACCGAACTCGTGCTCCCCGCGCACCTGGTCGACGACGAGCGGGAGCTGTCGCTCGGCGGGCGCACCGTCGTGCTCGCCCACCACGGTCCCGCGCACAGCGGCCACGATCTCACCGTGCGCGTGCCCGACGCCGGGGTGCTGTTCGCCGGGGATCTCGTCGAGCACGGTCCCGGCGGCACGTTCACCACGGACTCGTTCGGCACCGACACCGTGCTCGACGGCTGGCCGCCCGCGCTCGCCGCGATCGCCGCGCTGGACTACCCGATCGTCGTCCCCGGCCACGGCGAACCGGTCGGCACCGGGTTCGTCGTCCGGCAGCAGCGGCTGCTGGCCGATCTCGTCGCGCTCGTCGAAAGCGGCGCGAGCGACGACGAGATCGTGGCCAGGTCGGCCCTGCCGCCGGAGGTCACGCGGGCCGCGCTGGCACGGTGATCAGTCGAACTTGAGGTCCCCGGTACGAGTGCGCTTGAGCTCGAAGAAGTCCGGGTAGCCCGCGAGCAGCCGGGCGCCGTCGAAGATCTTCAGCGCGTCCTCGCCGCGCGGGATCGAGCTGAGCACCGGGCCGAAGAACGCGACGCCGTCGATGTGGAGGGTCGGCGTGCCGACGTCCATGCCCACCGGGTCCATGCCCTCGTGGTGGCTCTTGCGCAACGCCTCGTCGTACTCGGTCGAGTGCGCCGCGTCGAACAGCTCCGGCGGCGCGCCGATCGCGTCGAGCGCCTCCTTGACGACCTGCTCGCGGTCGTGGTTGCCACCGTTGTGGTACCGCGTGCCGAACTCGGTGTAGTAGTCGCGCAGTGCTTCCTCGCCCTTGGTCTGCGCGAGCGCGGTGGCCACGCGCACCGGGCCCCACCCGGTGACCAGCAGCCGCTTGTAGTCCTCGGACAGGTTGTCCCTGCCCTCGTTCAGCACCGACAGGCTCATCACGCGGAACCGCAGGTCGAGGTTCCGGTGCTGCTCGACCTCGAGGATCCAGCGGGAGGTGATCCACGCGAACGGGCAGACCGGGTCGAAGTAGAAGTCGACGCGTGTCGCGCCGGTGGAGTTGGTCATGGTTCTCTTCCTCAGCGGAGTCGTGTCCAGGGCGAAAATCACCGTCATCGGGGGCAACAGCGCCGGCCCCCGACTTGTTCCGGGTCACCGCGAGCGGTCCACCCATGATTGGATGCCAGATGCAGACCATTCACCCCCTAGACGCTTTCAGAGGTTGCCTGTGCCCGCGCCCAACCTGACCCGCGACCAAGCCGAGCAGCGTGCCGAACTGCTCGACGTCGAGTCCTACGACATCGAACTCGACCTCACCGACGGCGCCGGAGGCCCGGGTGAGAAGACGTTCACGTCGACGACGACGATCCGGTTCGCCAGCAGGCGAGCCGGCGCGACCTCGTGGATCGACGTGGTCGCGGCCGGGGTGCGCTCCGCGACGCTCAACGGCGCCGAGCTGGACGTGTCCGGTTACGTCGAGGACAACGGCATCGCGCTGCCCGGCCTCGCCGAGCGCAACGAGCTCGTGGTCGTGGCCGACTGCCGCTACATGAACACCGGCGAGGGCCTGCACCGGTTCGTCGACCCCGTCGACGACGCGGTGTACCTCTACACGCAGTTCGAAACCGCCGACGCCAAGCGGATGTTCGCCTGCTTCGACCAGCCGGACCTGAAGTCGGTGTACCGCCTCACCGTCACCGCGCCGGAGAGCTGGCAGGTCATCTCGAACGCGCTCCCCGAAACGGCCGAAGCCACCGCCGAAGGGGCGAAGCGGACGAAGTTCGCGGAGTCGGAGCGGATCTCCACCTATCTCGTCGCGCTGATCGCCGGGCCGTACGCGCACTGGCACGACGAGTTCTCCGACGACCGCCGCACCATCCCGCTCGGCATCTACTGCCGCGCGTCGCTCGCCGAGCACATGGACGCGGACAACCTCTTCGTCGAGACCAAGCAGGGTTTCGCCTTCTACCACAAGGCTTTCGAGACCCCGTACCCGTTCAGCAAGTACGACCAGCTGTTCGTGCCCGAGTTCAACGCGGGCGCGATGGAGAACGCCGGCGCGGTCACCTTCCTCGAGGACTACGTGTTCCGCAGCCGCGTGACGCGCTACGCCTACGAGCGGCGCGCCGAAACGCTGCTGCACGAGATGGCGCACATGTGGTTCGGCGACCTGGTGACCATGCGCTGGTGGGACGACCTGTGGCTGAACGAGTCGTTCGCCACCTTCGCCAGCGTGCTCGCGCAGGCCGAAGCCACCGAGTACAAGAACGCGTGGACCAGCTTCGCGAACATCGAGAAGTCCTGGGCCTACCGCCAGGACCAGCTGCCCTCGACGCACCCGATCGCGGCCGACATCGTCGACCTGCACGCGGTGGAGGTCAACTTCGACGGCATCACCTACGCCAAGGGCGCGAGCGTGCTCAAGCAGCTCGTCGCCTACGTCGGGCTGGACAACTTCCTCGCCGGCCTCCGGCTTTACTTCGGCAACCACGCCTGGGGCAACGCCACGCTGTCCGATCTGCTGAGCGCGCTGGAAAAGGCTTCGGGACGCGACCTGTCGTGGTGGAGCGCGCAATGGCTCGAAACCACGGGCCTGAACTCGCTGAGCCCGCGCTTCGAGATCGACGGCGACGGCAACTACAGCTCGTTCGCGGTTGTGCAGAGCGGCGCGAAGCCCGGCGAGGGCGAGCTGCGCACCCACCGCGTCGCGGTCGGTGTCTACGACGACGACGCGGACGGCAAGCTGGCCCGCGTCCGCCGCGTGGAGCTGGACGTGGACGGCGAGCGCACCGAGGTCGCCGACCTGGTCGGCACCAAGGCCGGCAAGCTCGTGCTGGTCAACGACGACGACCTGACCTACTGCACGATGCGGCTCGACCCCGGCTCGCTGACCACGCTGGTCGACCGGATCGCCGACATCACCGAACCGCTGCCGCGCACGCTGTGCTGGTCGGCGGCGTGGGAGATGACTCGCGAGGCCGAGCTGAAGGCACGCGACTTCGTCACCATCGTGGAACGCGGGATCCAGGCCGAGACGGAGGTCGGCGTGGTGCAGCGGCTGCTGCTGCAGGCGCAGACCGCGCTCAACTCCTACGCGGAGCCGGCGTGGGCGGAGCAGCACGGCTGGCCCGCGTACACCCAGCGCGTGCTCGAACTGGCGACGACCGCCGAGCCCGGTTCCGACCACCAGCTCGCCTACGTGAACGCGCTCAGCGGTTCGGTCGTGCTCGACGACGACACGGTGTCGGTGCTGGCTGGCTGGTTCGACGGCTCGGCGCCGCTCGAAGGCCTGACGGTCGACACCGATCTGCGCTGGCGGCTGCTGCACGCCCTCGTCGCGCACGGGAAGGCGGGCGAGGCCGAGATCGAGGCCGAGCTGGTTCGCGACAACACCGCGGCGGGCAAGCGGCACTCGGAGCGCTCCCGCGCGCTGCGGCCGACCGCGGCGGCGAAGGCCGACGCGTGGCAGCGCGCGATCTACGACGACGAGCTGCCGAACGCGATGAGCGACTCCCTCATCATCGGTTTCGCGCACCCCGGCCAGAAGCACCTGCTCGCCGGCTACACCCCGAAGTACTTCGAGGTGATCGACGAGGTGTGGCAGCGCCGGTCGAGCGAGCGCGCCCAGCCGACGGTCGTCGGGCTGTTCCCGTCGTGGGCAGTCGAGAAGCCGACCGTCGAGGCGGCTGACGCGTGGCTCGCGGACGCGAACCGCCCCGCCGCGCTGCGCAGGCTCGTCTCCGAGGGCAGGGCGGGCATCGTGCGCGCACTGGCGGCACGCGAGTTCGACGAGAGCTGAGAACGCGGAAAGGGGCCTCGACCGGCGGTCGGGGCCCCTTTCCGTGGAGCGGGCTTCAGTGCTGCGGCGCGGGACCGGCCTGGTCGGTCATCATGCGCAGGCCGCTCACCAGACCGCCGACGAGATCGCCCTCCTTGAAGGAGGCGACCATGCTCATCACCGCGAGCTTGGCGCCGCGGTCGGGCAGGCGCAGGTAGGCGTCCTTGCCGGTGACGATCTCGACCACGCGCTCACCCGGCGACACCGCGACGAGCACGGCATGGCCTGCCTCGGCGCCGATCGACGCGTGCAGGCCCTCGGCCGCGGCGCGGCTGTCCTCGCCGAGCTCACCGAGGTAGATGCTGAACCCGAGGCCGGTCTCCCTGGTCGCCAGTGTCAGCGCCTCGTCGAGACGGGCGAGCTGCACCGGCGTGAACGGGCTCGCCGGCGCGGCGGGCTCGTACATCTTGGCCGCGGAGATCCGGCCGCTGTTCGTGACGACGGCGCCGAAGGGCAGGTCCGCCTGCGCGATCTCGGTCGCGCCACCGTGCGTTGCCACTTCACCAGTTCCCACGGGCACCTCCAGCCGCAGTTCCCGACACGGCCGTGGCGCCACCGTCGGACGACGGGCGCGCCGCGTCGCCAAGTCCGTCCGGGTTGGCGCTCCACCACATCGGCTCGTACTCCCATGGCTGGCCAGGCCGGTACCTCTGCGCGCTCTTGCCCTTCGACCGGAGGGTCAGCACTCCGGCCAAGGCGTAGATGGCCAGCGGGATCAGCGCGAAGACCAGGATCGTCTCGACCAAGTTCACGCGCGCAGCGTATCTGATGGCCCGGAACGCGGTCCGGAAGACACTCGGTTAGGCGGCCGAGGGGGCCACCGGCGGGAGGCCGGTCCTGGATGCACGCGCAGATTCGCGCGCACTGAACCCAGGGCATGCCGACGGACCGCTCGTCGCGACAGGGCCGCCGTCCGCCGAGTGGCCCGGCGGCACTCGAACGATGGGGCGAAGCGGCCCGCGCGAAAGATGGCAACTCAACGTACAGGCGGCCGCACCCGCCGCCCCCGTCTTGTCCGGTCCGTGAAATCCTCGTAGCTTTTTCACCTGTACGGGCCTTGCGCCCCGCTCCCCACACCCAAAGAAGTCACGCACCGGTTCCAGGAGGCCCTGCCATGACCGCCACCGCCACCGCCACTCAGGCGAACATCGAGTCGGTTTCGTCACTCATCGAGATCATCGAATTCCACGGCACGAGGGTTACAGCGGGCACGAGGGTCACGCGGGGTACACGAGTCACCCGCAGTACGCGGGTCACCAACGGGACCCGCGTCACTCGGGGTACCCGGGTCACGGCGGGCACGAGGGTCACGGCGGGCACCAGGGTGACGGCAGGCACTCGTGTCACCATGGGCACTCGGGTCACGCGCGGCACCAGGGTGACCTGCGGTACCAGGGTCACCCGCGGCACGCGCGTCACCGCCTGACCACGCTCACCCCTGGCCGCCCCGGAAGCCGACCGGCTACCGGGGCGCCGATGTGGACCGGCCGGTTCAGGCGGCGGGCATCCCGAGGTACTGCAACCACTGCGGATCGGCCTCACCGGAGTGCGCGAGCAAACGCCAGTGCGGTCCGTGCGGCGCTCTCGGCACCACCCGGAGCCGCCAGCCGATCTCCGCGAGCATCCGATCGGCCTTGCGGTGGTTGCACTGGGCGCAACAGGCGACGCAGTTCTCCCAGGCGTGGGCGCCGCCCCTGCTCCTCGGGATCACGTGGTCGATGGTCTCCGCCTTGCCGCCGCAGTAGGCGCACCGGTAGTGGTCGCGGTGCATCAGCCCGGCCCGCGTCAGCGGGACCTTCGCCCGGTACGGCACGCGCACGTAGTTGGCCAGCCTGATCACCGAGGGCACTTCCACGGAGTAGGTCGCCGCGTGCAGGGTCAGCCCGGCGGGGTCCTCGTGCACGACCTCGGCCTTGCCGCAGACCAGCAGCACCACGGCGCGTCTCAGCGAAAGCGCAGTGAGGGGTTCGAAAGTCGCGTTCAGCAGGAGCACCCGGCGCCTGCCCCACGACGCGGGATGCGAGCCGCCCCCGGGGTCCCTGGCCTTGCGCTGGCCGTGCGATCGAACCGCTCGGCCGCCGCGCGAAGGGGGCCCGGTCGGATGTGGACCACCCGAATAGGCAAGCAGGACGACCTCCGGCGCCTCACCGGCTGGATACCGGTTCTGGGCGCCGAGGGGGATCGGTTGTCGGTCTGGCACTCGACCACCTCCACCGGGGTGCTGCCATAGTCGACCACAGATCACCCCTGGTTGGCACGTGTGTTAGGAGACGTGTCACCGAGAAGTACCGTTGCCGGTAGGCTCGTGCGGCCGTCGCGATGGTGCGCGGCGAGGAGCCCGATACCGATTCTCCCCGAGGTCAGCGCGCCGCGCCGGGCCGAGGGCGCCGCCGGGTCGTCAACCGCGCGGCGTGCGGTCACCTGCCCGTCACGCGGTCGAGACCGAAGATTCCCGTGAAGTTGGGAAAGCCGGACCACAGAAGGGATCACGCACCGAAGTGTTGCCGTTGCTCAGCGATACCGCCGCCCCCGCTTGCGCGAAGGAAGGGGGCAGCTGGTGCCAGCAGGTGTGGAACATCACGCACAACGAGTGGCTCGCCACCTCCGGTATCTGGGCGGTGGAGAAGCCCCTGCGCATCCTGCTCATCCTGGTCATCGCGTTCGTCGTGCGGTGGCTGCTCCGCAGGGTGATCGACCGCGTGACCACCATCCCGCGCGGCGGCGGCAAGCTCCCCGCCCTGCTCCGCCCGCTGCGGGAGCGCGCGCCCGACATGCTCGGGCCGATCGTCATCGAACGGCGGCGGCAGCGCGCGAAGACCATCGGGTCGGTGCTGAAGTCGCTCTCCAGCTTCCTGGTCTACGGGCTCGCGTTCGTGTTGGTGCTCAGCGAAATCGGGCTCGACATCGGGCCGCTGATCGCCTCGGCCGGCATCGTCGGCGTCGCACTCGGCTTCGGCGCGCAGAACCTCGTCAAGGACTTCCTGTCCGGCATGTTCATGATGATCGAAGACCAGTACGGCGTCGGCGACGTGGTGGACGTCGGCGAGGCCAGCGGCACCGTCGAATCGGTCGGCCTCCGCATCACCACGCTCCGCGACATCAACGGCACCGTCTGGTACGTCCGCAACGGCGAGGTGGTCCGCGTCGGAAACTCGAGCCAGGGCTTCGCGGTTGCCGTGGTGGACGTCCCGCTGAGCTACAGCGCCGACGTGGACCGCGCGACCGAGGTGCTCGGCGAAGCAGCCACGACCGCGGTCGCGCAGGAACCCCTGTCCGCCAACGTGCTCGAACCGCCCGAGGTGCTCGGCGTGGAAAGCGTGACGCCGGAGGGCATCGAACTGCGGCTGACCGTCAAGGTGCGGCCAGGCAAGCAGTGGACCGTGCAGCGCGCCCTGCGCGGCAAGCTCATCGCCGCGCTCGAGGAAGCCGGGTTCGAGCCGCCGCTCGGCCGGTTCTTCGCCGGCGGCCCTTCGGCCAACTGACCGCCACCGGCGAGGACACCGGGGCACCCTGGCCCCGGTTCGGGATCAGCGCGGCCGGGTCGCCGGGCACCAGCCATTCCCCCGCGCCCACGACGGGCGGCGGGTCGGCGTCAGCGCGATCCACTTGCCCTCGTCCTCGCGGCCCGCGCCAGCGACGGCCAGGCCACCGTGCCGCTCCGATCTGTATCCTTCCTGGTGGACAACGAATCCGGGCACCGGGAGGAGCGGCAGAGATGAGCGACCCGCAGACCTTCTTCGCGGCCGTCGGCGGTGAACCGACGTTCCGCAAGATCGTGGGCCGCTTCTACGAGGAGGTCGCGGCGGACACCGAGGTGCTGCGCCCGCTCTACCCGGAGGAGGACCTCGGTCCCGCCGAGGAACGGTTCGTCCTGTTCCTCATGCAGTACTGGGGTGGCCCGCACAGCTACTCCGACCAGCGCGGGCACCCCCGGCTGCGGATGCGGCACGCGCCGTTCAAGATCGGCCCGATCGAGCGCGACGCGTGGCTGCGCGCGATGCGGATCGCCGTGGACGAAGCAGAGCTCGAAGACGCGCACCGCGAGCAGCTTTGGGCGTACCTCGAGATGGCCGCGCACAGCATGATGAACAGCTGGCAGTAACCCCCGGTGCCCGAGGCGACGCCGCCGTGGTGGCGGGACGCGGTCTTCTACCAGGTCTACGTCCGCTCGTTCGCGGACTCCGACGGTGACGGGATCGGTGACCTCCGCGGGATCCGCGGCAGGCTCGGCTACCTGGAACTGCTCGGCGTCGACGCGCTGTGGCTCACTCCGTTCTACCGCTCGCCGATGGCGGACCACGGCTACGACGTCGAGGACCCGCGGTCGGTGGACCCGGTCTTCGGCGATCTCGAAGCGTTCGACGAACTGGTGGCCGACGCGCACGCGCGCGGCATCCGCGTCACGATCGACCTGGTGCCCAACCACACCAGCCGGGCGCACCCGTGGTTCACCGAGGCGCTCGCGGCACGTCCCGGCAGCGCGGCACGGGATCGGTACGTCTTCCGCGACGGCCTCGGCGTCACCGGTGACACCCCGCCCAACAACTGGGTCAGCGCCTACGGCGAACCCGCGTGGACCCGGCTGCCCGACGGCCAGTGGTACCTGCACCTGTTCGCCCCCGACCAGCCGGACCTGAACTGGGTCAACGCCGACGTGCGCGCCGATCTCGAACGGACGCTGCGGTTCTGGCTCGATCGCGGCGTGGACGGCTTCCGCATCGACGTCGCGCACGGGATGGCCAAACCACCCGGCCTGCCGGACATGGACCTCCGCGCGAACCCGCTGTCCGGCGCGGAGCACTTCGACCCGCGTTTCGACAACGACGGCGTGCACGAGATCCACCAGATGATCCGGAAGGTGCTCGACACCTACGCCGGGACGATGGCGGTCGGTGAGATCTGGGTGACCGACCACCGGCGGCTCGCGAAGTACCTGCGGCCGGACGAACTGCACCTCGCCTTCAACTTCCGGCTGGTGCTCACGCATTTCGACGCCGACGCCATGCGCGCGTCGATCGACCACTCGCTGGCGGTCGCGACGGCGGCGGTCGCGCCTGCGACGTGGACGCTGTCGAACCACGACGTCTGGCGGCAAGTGAGCCGGTACGGCGGCGGGGCGCAGGGCGTCCGGCGTGCCCGCGCGATGACGCTCGTCGAACTGGCACTGCCCGGCGCGGTCTACCTGTACAACGGCGAAGAGCTCGGACTGCCCAATGTGGACATACCGGTCGAGGCGATGGCCGATCCGCGCGCGTGGACGAGCGGGCCGCAGCACAGCCGCGACGGTGCGCGGGTGCCCTTGCCGTGGGAGGGCGACGCACCGCCGTTCGGCTTCTCCCGCAACGAAAAGACCTGGCTGCCGATGCCACCGGAATGGTCGGCGCTGACCGTCGAGGCGCAGCTCGAAGACACCACGTCGACCCTGTCGCTGTACCGCGAAGCGCTCGAACTCCGCCACGAACACCCGGCGTTCTCCGGTGACGAACTGCAGTGGTACGGCGCCCCCGCCGGGTGTTTCGCGTTCCGCCGCGAACCGGGTGGGCTGATCTGCGTGCTCAACACCTCGGCGACGCCCATCGCCCTGCCTCCCGGCGAGTTGCTGTTGGCCAGTGTGGAACTCGTCGACGGAAAGCTTCCTCCCGACGCGGCGGCCTGGCTCGTCTAGCGCGTGTCCCGTTTTTCGGGCGGTGGCTGGGGAAATCTCACGGGGTCGGCGGGCCGGCCGCCCCGACCAGAGCATGGGTGTCGAGGATCTGACCGGCGACCCGGTCCATGACACCGACATCGGTTCGCCAGTTGCTCACCGACATCCTGATCGCCGGGATGCCTTGCCACGTCGTCGGTGTGGTCCAGCACGTCCCGCTGCCGTTGAGCTCTTCGACCACCTGCCTGGTGTGCCGCAGGTCGCCGACGTGGATGAGGACCTGGTTGAGCACGACGGGGGTGAGCAACCGGATCCCGTCCTGGCCGTCCAGGCGCCGGGCCAGGTGCCTGGCCGCTTGGCAACCGCGCTCCACCAGTGCGGCGACCCCGGCCCTGCCCAGGTGGTGCAGGACCGCCCACAGCATCGGCGCCCTGGCCCGCTGGGACATCTCGACCCGGAAGTCCAACGGGTCGCGGCCCTTGCGCTCGGGGGTGTCCAGGTATCCGGCGTCGATGGCCAGCGCGCCGCGCAGTGCGGTCTCGTCGGCGCAGAACGCCAGCCCGCAGTCGTACGGGGTGTTCAGCCACTTGTGGGCATCGCAGGACCAGGAATCGGCCAGCTCCACACCGGCCAGCAGCGGCCTGAGCTGCGGGGAGGAAGCGGCCCACAGGCCGTAGGCGCCGTCGAGGTGGAGCCAGCCGCCGAACTCGTGCGTGATCCGGGCGAGCTCGGCCAGCGGGTCGACCGAGCCGCAGTCGGTGGAGCCGACCTGCCCGCACACGATCAAGCCACCAGTACCGGCCGAGGCCAGCTCGGCGAGATGACCGGGATCCATCCGCCCCTGACCATCTGCCCGCACCACGGTCACTTGATCGGCCAGACCCAGCAGGCGCAGGCAACGCCATACCGAAACGTGGGTGCTGTCGCCGACGAGCACGCGAAGCGGAGGGGCGCCGGCGACGCCCTGGCTGTTGACGTCCCAGCCGAACCGCCGCAGTTGCGCGTGCCTCGCCGCGGCGAGGCACGCCAGGTTCGCCGTGGTGCATCCGGAAGTCAGCCCCATCACGGTCTGCGGCGGTAGGCCGAGCAGGTCGACCAGCCATCGCTGGCACGTCTGTTCGGCGGCCACCGCGACCGGGCTGATGTCGTTGACGGCCGCGCACTGGTCCCAGGCACTGACCAGCCAGTCCGCGGCCACGCCGACGGGATGCGCCCCGCCGACGACGTAGCCGAAGAATTCCGGCCTGCCGCTCGGGAGGGCTCCGGCTTCCCCGGCTTCGATCAGCCGTTGCAGGGTCACCTGCGCACCGTGCCCGGCTTCGGGTAACCCGCCGCCGAAAAGATCCTCCAGCAGATGCGGTGCCTTGGCGACGATCGGGCGGTCACCTGCCATGAACGCGCGCCCCGCCTGAGCCGCCATGGCGAAGATGTCGCCCGCCGGGTCGTCGAAATGTTGTGGCGCGGGAGCGGACACGACAGCACCCGAAACGATTTTTCCGCTGGCTTCCATGACCTTCTCCGCTTATATCTGTTCACCCGGCATAAAGAACGTATCTTCAGTTCTCACAGCCAGGAATAAACGGGAAAAAAAGTTACTCAACCCGGCACTTTCGGGCACAGCAGGTCATCGATGGCAATTTTGCTTTTCACATTTCCGGTCACGAAATCGGGAACTGGCGCTTGCCGACGAGTGAGCCCACGGTGAACTTCGGCGTCCGGTCGGGACGCGGGAACCGGCGGCGAACGAGCCAGACCAGCACGCCGAACAGGAATCCGTACGCGACAACGAGTCCGTGCGCGTTGTCCTGCGCGAACCAGGTCGCGAGGCCGAGCACCGGCACCGCGGCGGCCAGCGCGCGGTGCTTCCGTTCGCCCGCGCACAGGATGAGCGCGCCCGCGAGGGTCGCGGCCAAGAAGTAGGTCGCACCCGAGCTGCCCGCGACGTTGCGCGGTTCCGTGCTGATGTCGGTGCTCACGAACAGCTTGCCGATCAGGCCCGGCAAGAACATTCCGCTCGCGAACGACGCGAGCATCACCGGCGTGCCCCAGAACCATTCGGCGAGCGCGGCCAGCACCGCGAGCGTCACCAGGTTGTACGCAGCTCCCGCGACGCAGCCGTTCTGCAGGAATCAGCGCCATCAGCACCGCTGTGATCAGGTTGTACAGCGTCTCCGCCACCGTTTCTAACACCGTTCGAATTCGCCAAGCCGGACTCTGGCCCAGTCCCGGCCTGTTTTCAAACAGCGTTAGAAAGATCGGCTATGGTGGTGCCGTGAAGCTCACCACGGACCGGATCGTCGACGCGGGTATGGCCACGTTCGCCGAGGTCGGCTACCACGGCCTGTCCATGCGGCAGGTCGCGGACCGCCTCGACGCGCAGGCAGGCAGCCTCTACTACCACGTGGCCAACAAGCGCGTCCTGCTCCAGCTGATGGCCGACCGGGTCGCCCGGCAGGCCTACGACGCGGGTACCGAAGCACTGGCCGCGCTCCCCGACCCCGGCAACTGGCGCGCGAGCATCGCCGTGCAGGCCGCCGCGCTGCGGTCGAGCATCCGCGCGCATCCCGGCGGCGCGATGCTGCTCGCCGAAAGCCCCAAGACGCTCAGCGACGGCGCGCTGTCGCTGATGGAACGGCTGTTGCGCACGCTGGCCGACGCGGGCGTGCCCGCCGCGCACCGCGGCATCGCCGCGGACACCCTGCTCAGCCACGTCACCGGTTTCGTGCTGCAGGAGCAGAGTTCCTCGACCGTCCCCGAAATCACCGCCGCGCGGTTCGCCGAACTCCAGGAGCGGTTTCCGCTGACCCTCGCGAGCACCGGGGGCATGAGCGAGGACGCGAAGTTCACGCAGAGCGTGGCGCTGCTCTGCGAAGCCTTCGCGGGATCGCGCTGACCACCGGCTGTCCGCTGAGGACCGTCGGCGACATGCGCCGCGCAACAGCTCCTTCAGAACCCCGGCTCTTCAGAAGAGCAGTGGCAGCAACGCATGGCGGCGGCGCAGCACCGCGCCGTACCTGGCATCGAGGCGCATCCAGGAATCCGTCGCCGTCACGCGGACCACGTCACCGTCGATCGACGAGTCGAAGAAGCCCATCCCGGATATCGCGAACAGGCAGCGAAGCTGCACCTTCACCTCGAGGGTGCCTTCGCTGACCGTCAGCACCGGCTGGTCCATCAGGGACGCCGGCGGTGTCCCGTGCGGGCCGACGTTGTCCCGCGCCAGCGCCACTCCGCGATCGGCGAGATCGGCGACGACACCGACCGGCAGCTCGTCCACGTACTGCCACCGGTCCGTCATCGGCAGCTCCGAATGCCACAGCAGGTCGCGCGGCGGCCCCGGGTCCATCACCGGGCCGCCCGCGACCGTCAGCGCCGCCAGCAGCTCGCTGCCGGACACCGTCACGTCCCCCGGCGCCACGGTGCCCTCGACCGCGCGGGTCGCGAGCACCTCGAACGGCGTCACGACCCATGCCTCGACGATCCGGTCGTCGCGCCGCCGCAGCCGCACGACGGTCTGCCCGTCGAGCCGGACCGCCCTGGCGACGAACGCGGCCAGCGTGTCGCGGTCGCCCGCGTCCGGAATGCGCAGCTCGGTCACGCGGTGTCCTCTTCGAGATGGGCCTGCAGGAAATCCCGCTCGGCGTCGGAAAGGTGGCGCGGTCGCTCGGTCGCCGTGTCGTACGGTGCGAGCCTCGTCGAAGCGGTGACCGCGACCCTGTCCGATTCGGACGGTCCGTTGTGGACCTTGTAGCCAAGGGTGAAGGAGGAGAACTTCAGCTCGCGCATGGTCATCTCGATCCTGATGTCCTCGCCGTTGACCACGACGGGGGCGTGGTAGTTCACCGTCAGGCTCACCACCACGATCCCCTTCGCGAACTCCGAGAGGCCCGCCTTGCCCGCGTCCGCGAACAGCATCGGCACCCGCGCCTCTTCCAGCAGCGTCACCATCTTCGCGTGGTTGACGTGCCGGAACGAGTCCATGTCCGACCAGCGCGGCCGGACCAGCATCACCCGTGCCACCCGCTCACCGCACCGTACTGCGGATCTGGCGCGCGGCCACCGACAGCGTCGCGAGGTCGAGCCGCCCGGAGCGGGTGATCTCGTCGAGCGCGACCCTCGCCCTCGACAGCCGCGACGAGTTCGCCTGCTCCCAGTTGTCGATCTTCTGGTCAGCGGGCTCGGACGGGTCGCTGTGCCGCAGCGCGTCCAGCGCGATCGCCCGCAACGACGAGTACAGGTCGTCGCGCAGCGCGAGCCTCGCCAGCGCGTGCCACCGGTTGCCCCGCTCCAGCGAGCTGATCGACGTGAGCATCTTGTCCACGTCCAGGTGGTCCGAAAGCGCGTAGTACAGCTCGGCCGTCTCGATCGCGCTGCGCTCGGCCTCGACATCACCGTCCTGCTCGGCGAGCTCGGCCACCTCGGTCACGTCCAGCAGGCCGTAGGTGTGCAGCAGCTCGGCGACCCTGCGCGCCAGCTCCTCCGGCACGCCCTGGCTCACGAGGTCGTCGACGTTTTCGATGACCGACTCGATTTCGCGTCCCCTCAGCAGGCCACTGACCTGCGGGACGAGCTGGGCGAGGGGGTCGCCGAACCGGGCGATCTCCGCGCCGACCGCGAGCGGCTGCGGGCGGTTGGTCAGGAACCAGCGTGCCGCCCTGTCCAGCAGCCGTCGTGTCTCCAGCATCATCCGGTCGGCGACCTCGGTGGACACCTGCGTGTCCAGCGCGTCGATCGCCTTCCAGATCGAGGGCAGGTCGTACACCGAGGTCACGACGGCGTACGCGCGCACCGCGTCCGTCGCGGTCGCGTTCATCTCCTCGGCGAGACGGAACGCGTAGGACACGCCGGCCCCGTCGACCACCTCGTTCACCAGCAGCGTGGTGATGATCTGGCGGTGCAGCGGATGCTGGGCGATCGCCTCGCCGAACCGGTCGCGCAGCGGCTTCGGGAAGTACTCGCCGAGCCTGCGGGCGAACACCTCGACATCGGGCAGCTCGCTCGCGAGCAGTTCGTCCTTGAGATCGAGCTTCACGTGCGCCAGCAGGGTCGCCAGCTCCGGCGAGGTGAGCCCGAGCCCGGCCTTTTCGAGCCTGGCGAACTCGGTGTCCGACGGCAGCGCTTCGAGATGCCGGTCGAAGGCGCCCGCCCGCTCGAGCGCGGCGACCTGGCGCTGGTGCACCGAAACCATCGGGCCCGCGTGCGCCCTGCTGACGCCGAGCACCGCGTTCTGCCGGTAGTTGTCCGCGAGCACCAGCGCGCCGACCTCGTCGGTCATCTCGCCGAGCAGCTCGTCGCGCTGCTCGCGTTCCAGGCTCCCGGTGCTCACCAGGTGATCGAGGAAGATCTTGATGTTGACCTCGTGGTCGGAGCAGTCCACCCCGGCCGAGTTGTCCAGCGCGTCGGTGTTGATCTTGCCACCGCTCCTGGCGAACTCGATGCGCCCGAGCTGGGTCAGCCCGAGGTTCCCGCCCTCGCCGACCACCTTGACCTGGAGGTCCTTGCCGTCGACCCGCAGCGCGTCGTTGGCCTTGTCGCCCGCGTCGGCGTGGCTCTCGGTCTCCGCCTTGACGTAGGTGCCGATCCCGCCGTTCCACAGCAGGTCCACCGGAGCGAGCAGGATCGCCTTGAGCAACTCGATCGGGGCGAGCTTCTGCACCCCGTCCGGCAGGCCGAGCGCCGCGCGCACCTGCGGGGTGATCGGGATCGTCTTCGCGGCGCGCGAGTAGATCCCGCCGCCCTCGCTGATCAGCGAGCGGTCGTAGTCGTCCCACGACGAGCGCGGCAGGTCGAACAGGCGCCTGCGCTCGGCGAAGGAACTCGCCGCGTCCGGGTTCGGGTCGAGGAACACGTGCATGTGGTTGAAGGCGGCGACCAGCCGGATGTGCTCGGAGAGCAGCATGCCGTTGCCGAACACGTCACCGGCCATGTCGCCGATCCCGACCACGGTGAAGTCCTCGGTCTGGGTGTCCGTGCCGAGTTCACGGAAGTGCCGCTTGACGCTCTCCCAGGCACCCTTCGCGGTGATGCCCATCGCCTTGTGGTCGTAGCCGACCGAACCGCCGGAGGCGAAGGCGTCGCCGAGCCAGAACCCGTAGCTCGCCGAGACCTCGTTGGCGATATCGGAGAACTTGGCGGTGCCCTTGTCCGCGGCCACCACGAGGTAGCTGTCGTCGCCGTCGTAGCGCACGACGTCCGGGGCGGGCACCGTCCTGCCCTCGTTGAGGTTGTCGGTGAGGTCGAGCAGGCCGGAGATGAACATGCGGTAGCACGCGATGCCCTCGTTGAGCTGGGCGTCGCGGTCGATCGTGGCGTCGCCGGTCGCCGCGGGCGGGCGCTTGACCACGAACCCGCCCTTGGCGCCGACCGGCACGATCACCGCGTTCTTCACCGCCTGCGCCTTGACCAGGCCGAGGATCTCGGTGCGGAAGTCCTCGCGACGGTCGGACCAGCGCAACCCGCCGCGGGCGACCGAGCCGAAGCGCAGGTGCACGCCCTCCACCCGCGGCGAGTACACGAAGATCTCGAACCGCGGGCGCGGCTCCGGCAGATCCGGCACGCCCTGCGGGTCCAGCTTGATCGCCAGGTACGGCCGCACGCGACCGTCGGCGTCGGTGACGTGGTAGTTCGTGCGCAGCGTCGCGCAGATGACCGCCATCAGCCTGCGCAGGATGCGGTCCTCGTCGAGGCTGGTGACCTCGTCGACCATCGCCGAGATCTCGGCCGCGAGCGCGTCGGTGTGCTCCTGGCGGTGCTTCTCCGGGCGCGCGAGGTCGAACCGCTGCTCGAACAGGCGCACCAGCGCGGTCGCGATGTCGGTGTGGGCCAGCACCGCGTTCTGGATGTACTCCTGGGAGTACGGGCTGCCCGCCTGCCGCAGGTAGCGCGCGTAGGCCCGCAGCACGGCGGCCTGGCGCCAGGTCAGCCCCGCGCGCAGGACCAGCGCGTTGAAGCCGTCGGCGTCGCAGTAGCCGTGCCACGCCGCGTCGAACGCGTCCTGGAACCGGACCTTCAGGTCGCGCTGCCCGTCCCTGCCGATCTCGTCGAGCACGCGCTGCTCGATGCGCATGCCGAAGTCGTAGATCCACGAGCGCTGGCCGTCCTCGCGGAACAGCTCGTACGGGCGCTCGTCGACGACCTCGACGCCCATCTGCTGCAGCAGCGGGAGCACGGTCGACAGCGTCACGCCCTCGCCGAGCAGGTACAGCTTGAAGCGCCGCTCCCCCGGCTCGGCGTCGGTCGGCACGTAGAACGTCATCGCCAGATCCGTGTCGTCCGACAGCGAATCGAGCTTGCGCAGGTCCGTCAGCGCCTCGTCGGCGCTGAAGTCCTCCTTGTACGCCTCCGGGAAGATGCCGGCGACCCGCTGGCCCTGTTCGGTCGCCGACTCCTCGCCCATCGCGTTGACCGGCGCGCCACCCCCACCGGCGCGATCCCGGCGCTCGGACAGGACCGCCTCGACGCACCGGTCGTCCCAGCTCCGGACCGCCGCGTTCAAGCGCTCCTGGATGCGCAGCGTGTCCGGCTCGATCCGGCTCGACGGGTCCGTGTGCACCACGAAGTGCACCTGCGCCAGCACGGTTTCGCCGACCCGCGTGCCGTATTCGAGGTGGGTGCCCTCCAACTCGTCGAGCAGCACGTCCTGCATCGCCAGCCGCGACCGCGTCGTGTACCGGTCGCGCGGCAGGAACACCAGGCACGAGTAGAAGCGGCCGTAGGGGTCGCGGCGCAGGAACAGCCGCAGTCGCCTGCGGTCCGACAGCGTGATGGCACCGGTCGTCGTGGAGTACAGCGAATCGACGTCCGCCGAGAACAGGTCCGCCCTCGGCCAGTTCTGCAGCACCTCCAGCATGCGCTGCCCCGAGTAGGACGCCATCGGGAACCCGGCGCGGTGGATCACCTCGCGCACGCGGCCGGCCACCACGGGGATGTCCAGCACGTCCTCGTGCAGCGCGGTGGTGGTGAACATGCCGAGGAAACGGTGCTCCCCGGTGACTTCCCCGTGCTCGTCGAACGTCTTCACGCCCACGTAGTACGGGTAGATCGGGCGGTGCACCGTCGACGGGGCGCTGGCCTGCGTGAGCACCAGCAGCGTCGGGGCGAGTGCGTTGAGCGCGTTGTCCGGACCCGCGGTGAGCCCCCTGGCGGCGAGGCTGTCCTGCCGCAGCACGCCGAGACCCGACGCGAGCACCGCGCGCAGCGCGGGCTCTTCGGTCTCCGGCTCGGGGTGCTCGACCAGCTCGTACTGGCGGTAGCCGAGGAAGGTGAAGTGCCCGTCGGCGAGCCAGCGCAGCAACTTCGCGCCGTCGGACACCTCCTCCGCCGACAACGGCGGCGGGTTTTCGTCCAGCTCGACGGCGAGCCTGCGCGCGGACTCCGCCATCTTGTCGCTGTCTTCGACGACCTCCCGTACGTCACCGAGGACCGAGGTGAGCCGGTTGTCCAGCTCGCGCGCCCGGTTCGTGTCGGTGACCAGGTCGATCTCGACGTACATCCACGACTCGGGCGCGGACCCCTCCGGCGGCTGCGCGACGTCGGCGGTCGGATGGATCGCCTGCAGCTCACCGGTCAGGTCACGGGTCACCATGACGATCGGGTGCACGATGCGCTGGACCTGCACGCCGTCACGGGCGAACTCGGCGGCGACGGAATCGACCAGGTACGGCATGTCGTCCGTGACGACCTGCACCACGGTGGCTTCCCGCGTCCAGCCGTCCTCGGCGGTGTTCGGGTTGAGCAACCGCACCGCGGGCCTGCCCGGCATGCGCTGCTGCGCGAGCTGCTGGTGCGAGCGCACCGCGCCGACGAGGTTCACCGGGTCGTCGCCCAGTATCTCCTCGGCGGGGATGTGCCGGTAGTACAAGCGAATCAGGTCGGCGATGTCCGGCGCGTGCGCGGCCGCTGCGTCGATCAGCTCATCCCGGATCTGTTCAGGACTTGCCGGTCGCCGCGGGGTGCTCCCGCCCTCGGCTCCGATGGCCGTTCCGGGCCGGTGCGAAACTCCCGTCGAGCTCATTTCAGGCAACTCTCCACTGACTCTCGTCTAGGTACGGACACCGCGATGTGCCGAACGACCCCAGCCTAGATGGGACGCACTAGGGGGTCGCACAAGACCGGCATCATTCGGAATCGGTGCAGACAAGAAGGTCACACAAGGAAAACCGAAGAACAGACTTCGTGCCCGGCGTCCGTTGCGGACACTTCGGGCACACGACGGCCACGGGTTCAGCCCTCGTTGCGGTGCCGCCCGCTGTCGGGCCCTTCCGACGCCCTGCGGTGCCCGTTCATCGACGCGCTGTCCTGTTGCCCGGCACCGAGCCGCTTGACCAGCGCGGCCGCACTGGACGTACCGGCCTGGTGCTCGGCGAGCGCCCGCGCCAGCAGGTCGGCGAGACCGGCGTCGGCGGGCACCTCCTCCTCCGGTACCGACGAGTAGCCCTGGAACGGTTCGCTGAACCCGCCGAACCCGTTCTCCTTCGAGGACGACTCCCAATCGGGCTCGGGAGAGCGAGTCGGTTCGAGCGAAGGCGGGAACCGCAGCCGCGGCAACCAGTTGTCATCGAAAGACGGCTCGCCGGGTTTCTCCGCATCCGCCGTGGAGTCGCTGACGCTCCCGCCGTCGGTCTTCGCCGCGCCGTTCGCGAAGTGGCTCCGGCTGCCGTTCTCGGCAGCGGGCTCCGGGGCCAGCGGCTCTTCGGCGCGGGCGGGCTCGCCGGCCGTTGCCCGCTCGTGGCTTTCCCGTGCTTCCTCAGCGGCGGCCCTTCGCCGTCCGCCGCCACCGCCGGGAGAGATGCCGAGCCGGTCGAGGACGGACTTCGCCGCGACCGAACCGTGCTCGGAATCGTGGCGGGTCTTCGCGGCGGTCTGCTCCGCGGCCGCCTGTTCCGCGGCGCGCTCGTCCGCCTGCGCGCGGCCGTGGGGGCGCTCGTCGGGCATCATCGCCCGCTCCCACGGAATCTCCGGGAGCTTTTCCTTCTCCGGCTCGCGAACCGGTTCCGGCGCGGGCTCCGCGGCCGGGGCGGCCTCGACCGGGAGCTGGGCGATGGACAGGCGCTGCACGGGTTCCTTGGCCACGGGTTCCTCGGCCACAGGCTCCTTGGCCGCGGGCTCCGCCACGACGGGCATGCGCACCACCTGCGCCGCGAGCGCGGGCTCTCGCGGCGCGCTCGCCCGTGGCTGGTCCTGGGTCACCGCGAGCACCTCGTCGAGGTCGACCGTGGCCGCGCCGCTCGAACCGAACTCGTTGGCCAGCACCGCGCACGCCTGCCTGCGGACGCGCGAATGCACGTGCTCGGCGGCGCGAGCGCGGTGCAGGCAGTCGATGGCGTCGGATGCGCTGCCGACCTGTTCCTCGACCTGCGCCAGCTCCAGCCACAACCGCGCGGTCAGCGCGTGCAGGCCGTGTTCGGTGGTGCTGTGCACGGCGTCGCGCAACAGGAACGCGGCCGCTTCCCCCGCGCCCGACGGCATCAGCACCCTGGTCGCGATGGCGAGCCGGAGCCAGCCCGCCGGTGCGACCGCTGCGGCCCTGGTCGGTGCGTCGAGCAGGGGCTGGGCGATCTCCAGCGCCAGCTCGGGGTCGCCACGGTCGAGCAGCGTGCAGACCAGCTGGAGGACCAGCCTGATCCGCACCACCCCGCCATCGGCGCGCCCGTCGGAGACCTGGTCGAGGAACCCGATCCCGGTCCTGGCCGCGTCGGCGGCACCGGTGAGATCGGCGTGCCGCCTGCGGTGCGCGGACGTCGCGACCCGCAGCAGGCCACGCACCAGGAGCCGCTCGTCACCGGTGAGCGATTCGTCCGCGACGCACAGCCTGTCCGCCTCCAGCAGGGTGCGGTCCAGTTCGGGTTTGCGCCCGACCCCGGCCAGCACCCCGACGAGATGGCACAACGCGGCCGCGCGGTGCGGCGCGGCGAGCTCGCGCTCGGCGAGCACGGGGCGCAGCACGGTCAGGCCGGTCAACGGCAGGCCGACGCTGCGCGCGCAGACCGCGAGGTCGGTGCGCAACCTGGCCGCGAGCACCGGGTGCCCCGCCTCCTCGGCCGCGCGCAGTGCCGCGACCGCGCGGGCGACCGTGGACACGCGCTGGCCGAGCGCGACCCTGGAGGACACCACGATGCTCTCGGCGCGGATCCACAGCGCCTCGGATCCGGACGTCTCGGCGAGCGCGGCGGCGTGCTCGCCGAGCACCATGGCGAGTTCCGGCGCGCGCAGGGGCAGGCCGCCCGCTTCGTCGAGCAGCCGTTCGACCTGCCGAGTTCCACCGGCACCGGGCATCACGTGCTCGCCCGCCCGCGCACCCGTGGGCGGGCCTGGTCTGATGTGCTTGCTGGGTACCACTGGGGACTCCGCTCAGTATCGCTCTAGCGTCCTACCGCGAAGCGCGAGACCGGCGGCCGAATCGCGCTTGTCGCCTCGACGGGGTGACACGATCCGGGTCCGCGACGTGGTGCGAAACCGTGGTTCTGCGCTTGGGTGTGCCGTGCACGCGTGGAGGGGCGGAGCGGCCACCCGCCGGTGGCCGGGACGAGACAGGGCCTCGTCCCGGCCACCGCGTGGTGGCACCCATCCGGCCGCGCGCACGGGGAACATGGTCAGTCGCGGGTCAGCTTGCGGTGCGTGACCCGGTGTGGCCGAGCCGCCTCCGCGCCGAGGCGTTCGATCTTGTTCTTCTCGTACCCCTCGAAGTTCCCTTCGAACCAGAACCACTTCGCCGGGTCCTCGTCGGTGCCCTCCCACGCCAGGATGTGCGTGGCGACGCGGTCGAGGAACCACCGGTCGTGCGAGATCACCACGGCGCAGCCAGGGAACTGTTCGAGCGCGTTCTCCAGCGAACCGAGGGTTTCCACGTCGAGGTCGTTCGTCGGTTCGTCGAGCAGGATCAGGTTCCCGCCCAGCTTCAGGGTGAGCGCGAGGTTCAGCCGGTTGCGCTCACCACCGGAGAGCACGCCCGCCGGCTTCTGCTGGTCCGGTCCCTTGAACCCGAACGCGCTGACGTAGGCGCGCGAAGGCATCTCGGTCTGCCCGACGTGGATGAAGTCGAGCCCGTCCGAGACGACCTCCCACACGGTCTTCTTCGGGTCGATCCCGGCCCGCCCCTGGTCCACATAGGACAGTTTGACGGTTTCGCCGATCTTCACCTCCCCCGAATCCGCGGGCTCGAGCCCGACGATCGTCTTGAACAGCGTCGTCTTGCCGACACCGTTCGGGCCGATCACGCCGACGATGCCGTTGCGCGGCAGGTTGAACGACAGCTCCTCGATCAGCAACCGGTCGTCGAAGCCCTTGCGCAGGTGCTCGGCCTCGACCACCACGTTGCCCAGCCTCGGGCCGGGCGGGATCTGGATCTCCTCGAAGTCGAGCTTGCGGTGCTTGTCCGCCTCGGCCGCCATCTCCTCGTAGCGATCGAGCCGGGACCGCGACTTCGTCTGCCGCGCCTTGGCGTTCGACCGCACCCAGTCGAGTTCGGTCTTCAGCCGCTTGGCGAGCTTCGCGTCCTTCTTCCCCTGCACCTCGAGCCGCTCGCGCTTCTTCTCGAGGTAGGTGGAGTAGTTGCCCTCGTAGCCGACGACGCGGCCGCGGTCGAGCTCCATGATCCACTCGGCGACGTTGTCCAGGAAGTACCGGTCGTGGGTGACGGCGAGGACGGCACCGGGGTAGGCGGCGAGGAACTGCTCCAGCCAGAGCACGCTTTCGGCGTCCAGATGGTTCGTCGGCTCGTCGAGCAGCAGCAGGTCAGGCTTGGACAGCAACAGCTTGCACAGCGCGACCCGGCGGCGCTCACCACCCGAGAGGTGGGTGACCTCCTCCTCGGGCGGCGGGCAGCGCAGGGCGTCCATCGCCTGCTCCAGCTGGGAGTCGAGCTCCCACGCGTCCGCGTGGTCCAGCTCTTCCTGCAGCTGGCCCATCTCCTCCATCAGCGCGTCGCTGTAGTCGGTGGCCAGCAGCTCGGCGATCTCGTTGAACCGGTCGAGCTTCACCTTCGTCTCGCCGAGGCCCTCCTCGACGTTGCCCCGGACCGTCTTCTCCTCGTTCAGCGGCGGCTCCTGCAGCAGGATGCCGACGGTGGCGCCGGGCTGGATGAACGCCTCGCCGTTGCTCGGCTGGTCGAGCCCCGCCATGATCTTCAGGACGGTCGACTTCCCCGCCCCGTTCGGACCCACGACACCGATCTTCGCGCCGGGGTAGAACGCGGTGCTGACATCGTCGAGGATGACCTTGTCCCCGACGGTCTTGCGCACCTTTTTCATGGTGTAGATGTACTCGGCCATGCCCGCGATCGTAGAGCGGTGCCGTGGGCGCCCGAACGCCGGTCACCACCCACGCACCCCCCGTGAGGCCCTGATCAGCAGGCGGTGACGGGCTTTCCGGCTGCGACACGCCGAGCCGACCTGGGCGCAGGGCTCATCGCACCACCGACGGCGCCGCGCCCGTGACGAGGGCGTTCACGTCGAACTCGCCGGAACCCGCGCGCGGCTCGGGCGGCGCGAAGCTCGGCAGCCCGGGAGTGTCCGGCGCCGCATCCCGGGAGTTCCGCCGCACGGTCGCGGTGCAGCGGGCGAGATTGGGTCCGACGGCCGATGCCTCAACCTCAGGTATAGACCGAGTCTGCCCGTCCGCCTCGTACTCGGAGGTGGACAACCGGCCCGTGACCACCACCGGGTCGCCCTTGCCGATCGACGCGAAGGCACCGCTGGCGAGCTTGCGCCAGCACGTCACCTTCACCGTCAGGTGCCGCCCGTCCACCCAGTCGTTCGTCTCCTTGTCGTACCGCCGCTCGTTGCTGCGGAGCCAGAACGACACCACCTCGTGCCCGCTGGGCACCGTGCGCCTGCTCAGCTCGCTGAGCACGTTCCCGACCACGGTGATCGGAGTTTCTCCCACGGCCATCGCCCTACCGCCTTCCTGCCGGAGTTCGTCGTTGTCCTCTGGCAAGAGTGGCCGCTGCCGGACGGTGCTGGCGGCGGCGGGCGGAATCTGTGGACAGCCCGGCGGCCTGTGCACAACCAGGCACGGCGCGGCCGGTGCCGGGGCGGTTGTGTCGGTGGGTTCTGCTAGCGGGCGCGGCTACTCGCCGTGCTGCCGCTCAGCTGTGCTTTTGCCATGGGAAAGCTGCTTCAGCATCGCGTTGTAGGCAGCCAGATCGGCGTCACCGGTCGCCTCCTCGCGGCGATCGTTGCGGCGCGCCTCCCGCTCGTCCGCGCGCGCCCACTGCACCAGCAGGGCGATCAGCACGAGCAGCACCGGCACCTCACCGGAGGCCCAGGCGATCCCGCCCCCGAGGCGCTGGTCGGTGAGCAGGTCGCCGACCCACGGCAGCTTGAGCGAGCGGTAGAAGGTCTCCCCGATCACCGTCTGCATGTTCATCAGGATCACCCCGAAGAACGCGTGGAACGGCATCGACGCGAACATCAGGCCGAGCTTCCCGAGCGGCGGCAGGCGGCGCGGCGCGGGATCGACGCCGATGAGCGGCCAGTAGAAGAGGTACCCCGACAGCAGGAAGTGGGCGTTCATCGCCAGGTGCGCCCAGTGGTAGTTCAGCGCGGAGTCGAAGAGGCCCGAGAAGTACAGGATGTAGAACGACCCGACGAACAGCACCAGCGCGACGATCGGGTGGGTCAGCACCCGCGAAACCCGCGAGTGGACGGCGGCCAGCAGCCACTCCCTCGGCCCGGGCGGCGCGCCCTTGCCCGCGACGGGCAGCGCGCGCAGCGCCAGCGTCACCGGGCCGCCCAGCACGAACAGCACCGGCGCCACCATCGACAGGAGCATGTGGTTGCCCATGTGCACGCTGAACATGGCGGGCGCGTACCGGCCGATCCCGGACGAGGTCGCGATCAGCAGGACGAAACACCCCGCCAGCCACGAGACGGTCCGGCCGACCGGCCACGCGTCGCCACGACGGCGCAGGCGCCGCACGCCGGCGAGGTACAGGGCGGCCAGCACGATCGCGGCGGTGCCGAAGAGCAGGTCGAACCGCCAGTCCAGCAGCAGCCGCAGCACGGTCGGCGGGCCGTCGAGGTCGTACCCGATCAGCAGCTCGGTGTTGGACGGCTGGGTGAACGTCTCCTGCGGCGGCGGGGTGCGCGCGAGCGCGGCGGCGATGCCGATGGTGACGAACATGACGAGCACTTCGACCCCGGCGAGCCGCACCAGCTGACCGCCCCCGGCACCGTCGACGAGGCCCTTCACACCTCGCTGGCGCTGCTGGTGCCCGAAGACGCCGAGCACGAGCAGCGCGACGATCTTGGCGACCACGAGCAGGCCGTAGTCCGTGCTGAGCAGGTCCTTCGGCGCGATCCGGACCAGCGCGTTCACCACCCCGGAAACCGCCATCACGATCCAGCAGACGAGTGCGATCTTGGAGAACCGCGTCGCGGCCAGCGTGAGATGCGCCGCCCGGCGCTTGCCGAGGACGAGCAGCGCCAGCAGGCCACCGACCCAGATCGCGGCGCCGACGAGGTGGAACAGCAGGCTGTTGGTGGCGAGGTCGTGCGAGCCGCCGCTCGCGGAGTGCCCGGTCACGGCCACCGGGACGAGCCCGAACACGGCGAGGAAGAACAGCGCCGTCGACCAGCCCCACGACAGCGCGAGGCGGCAACCGAGCGCGAGCAGGAGCGCGATCAGCGAGGTGATGAGCCACGCCTTCGGCTGTTCGATCGCGTCCACGAGGTCGAGCAGCACCGTCGGCGACAACAGTTCGGCGACCGGCTTGCCCGCGCCGTCCGCGGCGGTGAAGTACACCGACGCGATCGAGGCCGCGAACCACACCCAGGAAGCCACGCCCGCCGCCCGCAGTGCCGCGTAGCCGTCGACGCTGAGCGTCCCCGACCGCTGTGGTGGCACCAGGAACGCGGACACCAGCAGCGACCCGATCGCCACCACGGACGCCGCCTCGGCGAGCACGCGGACGATCGTGATGCCGTAGCGCGTGACGAGACCCGGATCCGGCAGGCCGGCGATCACGTACCCGGCGCCACCGGTCGCCGCCACCAGCCCGACCGCGAGCAGTGCGGCCAGCGCGACGCACACCAGGACCAGCGGGAGCACACCCGCCCGCCGCCGCACGGGCTCCGGGGATGGTGTCGGGGTTGCTACACGTTCTGCTGGCACGTCACGAGGGTAGGCCGGACGCGAGCGAGACCGGCGTCGCACCCGGCAAGATGGGACTCGTGAGGATCATCCTGTTGCGGCACGCCGAATCACTCGGGAACGTCGACGAACTCGCCTACACCCGCATTCCCGACCACGCGCTCCCGCTCACCGACGCGGGACGCGCGCAGGCGGTGCGCACCGGTGCCGGGATCAGGGACCTCATCGGGGATGAACCGGCCGCCGTGTACGTCAGCCCGTACCTGCGCACGACCGAGACGTTGCGGCTGCTCGCCATCGACGACCTGTGCGAGCGGGTGGTGCCGGAGCCGCGGCTGCGCGAGCAGGACTGGGGAAACCTGCAGGACCCGGACGACCAGGAGGTGCAGAAGCAGCGGCGGCACGAGTTCGGGCACTTCTTCTACCGGCTGCCGTTCGGGGAATCCGGCGCGGACGTCGACGACCGCGTCGCGGCGTTCCTGAGCGAACTGGAAGCACATGCCGTCAGCCACCCGCGGACGGTTCTGGTGATCTCGCACGGGCTGACGATCCGGTTGCTGTGCCGTCGCGTGTTCGCCTGGAGCGTCGACCTGTTCGAGTCACTGTCCAATCCGGACACCTGCGAGTTCAGGACGCTGACCGGTGACGGCGACGGCTGGAAGCTCGACCGGCCGTTCGTGCAGTGGCGCGAGTCACCGGACGGCTCCGGGCAGGGCTGATTCCTTGCGCCTGCCCTCGGCGGCCTTGGCGCGCCCGGCACCGATCGCGGCAGGCGCGATCAGCACCGCGATCACCGCGACCACGACGAACGACCCGGCGTACGAGGTGACCTGGGCGATGCCGCCGATCATCGGCGGCCCGGCGAGGAAGCCGGTGTAGGCGATCGCGGTGACGAACGCGATCTCCCGCTCGCCACCGCTGCCGTCCTCCCGTTTCCCGGCCTCCCCTGCCAGGCCGAGCGCGACCGGGAACGAGGCGGCGAGCCCGGCGCCGGCGAGGGCGAACCCGGCGAAACCCACTGCGGGCACCGGAACCAGTGCCGCGCTCACAAGGCCCACGCCCGCCAGCAGCGCGCCGAACGCCAGCGTCCTGGTCGGCCCGATCTTCTGCTGGAGCCAGGAACCGCCGAGCCTGGCGAACGCCATCGCCAGCGAGAACACCGAAAACGCGAGCGCGCCCGCGCCCTGCCCGACGCCGTGGACGTTGACCATGAGCATCGCCGACCAGTCCGAGCTGGCGCCCTCCGCGATCGCCGAGGCCAGCGCGACCGCCGCGAGCAGCCACAGCACCGGCCTGCGCGCGGGCGCGACCCGCGGCGCCGTCGCCTTCTCGTGGTGCGGCGGCCGGGTGCCCGGCACGTCGCGGAGCACCACCAGCAGCACCACGATCGCGAACGCACCGGCGACCGCGAGGTGCCTGTCCGGTGTCCAGTCGTGGGACGCGGCCAGCCCGGCGGCGGCGGAGCCGATCAGCGCGCCGACGCTGAACCCGGCGTGGAACAGCGGCATGATCGGCTTGCCCTCGTCGCGCTCCACCTGCACGGCCGCGATGTTCATGGCGACGTCGAGCACGCCGACCGAGGCGCCGAGCACGAGCAGTTCGACGCCGAAGAGCGGGACGGACGTGGTGGCCCCGATCGCGGGCAGCAACAGCCCCGCGATCACCACGGACACCGCGATCATCAGGCGGGTGCCCGTCCGCTCGACGAGCCTGCCCGAGACCACGGCGGCCAGCAGCATGCCGACGCTCGCACCGAGCAACGCCAGCCCGAGCGGCCCCGGTTCGGCGTGCATCTGACCGGAGAGCGCGGGCACCCTCGGTGCCCACGAGCCGAGCGCCGCGCCGTTCAGCGCGAAGACCACGATAACGGCAGTTCGCGGGGAAACCATTGCCCCAGAGTGACTTAAGCGCTTCAGAAAGTCCACCGTTTCAGCGGGGACGTAGACTCGAGTGGTGACCAGCCCACGTCGCCGGAGACCGACGCTCGACGACGTCGCGGACGCGGTCGGGGTGTCGAGGGCGACCGTTTCGAACGCCTACAACCGGCCGGACCAGCTTTCGGCAGGGCTGCGGGCCGAGGTCCTGCGCGCGGCGAAGAAACTCGGCTACTCGGGCCCGAACCCGGTCGCCCGCAGCCTCGCCACCAGCCGCACCGGCGCCATCGCCGTGCTGCTCGACACCGGTTTGTCCGCGGCGTTCTCCGATCCCGCCCTCTCGATCACGCTCGACGCGCTGGCCGGTGCGGTCGACCCCGGCGGGCACGCGCTGCTGATCCTGCCCGGCGGCGACGACGGCGGCCCCAACGCGGGCCGGGTGCTGGCCGCGCAAGCGGATCTCGCCGTCGCGTACTCGCTCGCCGATCACGCACCGGCGTTGAAGGCGATCCGGGAGCGCGGGCTCCCGCTCGTCGTGATCGACCAGCCGCACGTCCCCGGCTCGGCGAGGGTCAGCGTCGACGATCGCGGCGGTGCCGAACTGGCGGCACGGCACCTTCTCGAACTCGGTCATCGCCGGTTCGCCGTGCTTTCCGCGCAATGCCTTTCCGCTCCGCGAGGCGGGCCGTTGTCACCCGAAGAGGCGAAACGGTCGTTGTTCCGCGACAACAGGGAGCGCTTCGCGGGGTACCTCGGCCCGATCGCGGCGGCCGGGATCGCCGAGCACGACGTGCTGATCATGGAAACTTCGGGGACTTCCCGCGAGGTGGCCATGGCTTCCGCGCGGGCGCTGCTGGCGCACGAGCCGAGGCCGACCGCGATGCTGTGCATGTCGGACGAGCTCGCGCTGGCCACGCTGGCGGTCGCGCGCCAGCTCGGGCTCGCGGTGCCGTCCGACCTGTCGATAGTGGGATTCGACGACGCGCCGGGCGCCGCGTGGGCAGCTCCCGGTCTCACGACGGTCCGCCAGGATCTCGTCCGGAAAGGACGGCTGGCGGGCGAGTTCGCCGTGCGGCTCCTCGACGGCGAGAAGGCACCGCCGCCGGTGACGCTGGCCGTCGATCTCGTCGTACGGGATTCCACCGCGCCCCCGCGCCCTTAGCGCCTTTCCGGACGCGGCACAACCATTCTCGCCGAATTGTGGACAACTTTTCGGGTGACACCACTTTGTCCACAAATACGGAAACGGCGCTGACAAACCGGCCGGCCACCGGCATCGTTGCAGAAGTCGAATTCATCGCGGGAACCCCGCCGGGCGGGGCCACCTCCACAGCTATCCGGGGAGAACTGTCATGTCATTGAAGAAGCCGATCCTGCGTGCAAGGCTGCCGCGGGTACTGGTGCTCACGGCCATGGGCCTGCTGTGCTGCGGTGGGGTCGCCCAAGCGGGCACGGCACCCGGACAACCTCCCGCGGCCTGCACGCAGGGTGAGTTCTGTTCCTGGGCGGACGAGTTCTACGGCGGTCGCACCGAGCGGCTCGACCTCCGGCTCGCCAATCCCGGGGAATGCATTCC
Organism: Amycolatopsis minnesotensis; assembly: GCF_039529815.1. NCBI lineage: Bacteria > Bacillati > Actinomycetota > Actinomycetes > Pseudonocardiales > Pseudonocardiaceae > Amycolatopsis > Amycolatopsis minnesotensis. The sequence continues at coordinate 205,034 of NZ_BAAANN010000012.1, forward strand.
GCTGGCGAACGAACTGGAGGCACGGTCGTTCGCCAACCGGATGGACCGGGATGTGACCGTCTACCAGGGGCGGGATTGTTCCACCGAAGGCGATTTCACCACCTATCCCGGGCATGGCACCTTCGTGCCGCAGGCCCACTACGTGATCAGGGCGATCCAGATCTGGGACTGACCCGTCCCACGGTCGGATGCCGTGACCGCTCCCCAGCGGACGGGGGAGGTTTGGCCGCACGGCATCGGCGGGGTGTGCCACAGCCCCGCGGTGGGCGCGCCGCCGTCGATGGCGCGCCCACCCACGGCCGGTCAGTGCCCCTCCGGCCGGTGGGCGCCGACCTCCTCCGGGGCCACGGCCACCGCGCGGCGCCGGAGGATCGCGCGGACCCGCTCCGGGTCGAGCTTCGGTTCCCGGCCCGCGGTCAGCAGGCCGTTGCGCTCCTGCTCGGTGTCGGTCAGCTGGGTGTAGCAGAATCCGGCCAGCTCCGGGGAAGCGAGCACGGCGGACACCAGTTCGTCGAGCCGCTCGGCGAAGTCCTCGTCGTCCCGCACGGTCGAGTACCCGAACCATTTCTCGTCGGCGTCCGGCACAGGGGAAAGGCCGCCGAACTCGCTCAGCAGGACGGGCACGGCGCCCGGTCCGCCCGGCTGGAGAAGGAGGCGGCGGCCACCCGGCCTGCCCGCGTCCATGGTCCGGCGCAGCGACTCCGCATCGCCGTACCTGGCACGCAACGACGCTCCGCTGGGGGCGTAGTCGTGCACGCCGTGAAAGTCGGCATCGGCGATTTCCCAGCCGTCGTTGGAGATCACCGGCCGCGACGGGTCGACGGCCTTGGTCAGGTGGTACAGCGCGGAGGCGAAATGCGCCTGCGCGGGAACGGAGGCGATGTCCGGCACACCCCAGCTCTCGTTCAACGGGACCCACGCGACGACGCACGGATGGCTCCGGTCACGCCGGACGATCTCCTGCCATTCGGCGGTGTAGCGGCTCACGGCGGCCGGTGAGTACTCGTAGGCGGCCGCGCTTTCACCCCACACCACCAGCCCCAGCCGATCGCACCAGTGCAGGAAGCGCGGGTCCTCGGCCTTCTGGTGCACCCGCACCCCGTTGAACCCGAGTTCCTTGATCAGCTCCACCTCGCGGCGCAGCGCGTCCCCGTCCGGCGCCGCGAGGTGCGACTCCGGCCAATAACCCTGCTCCAACACCATACGAAGGAAGTACGGCACGTGGTTCAGCAGGAAGCGCCCGTCCGCGACCCCGACCTCACGAAACCCGAGATAGCTCCGCACGGCGTCATCACCGGCGTCCACCGAAGCGTCGACGAGCACGGGCTGCTCGGGAGACCAGAGCAGCCGGTGCCGGTCCTCGCCGTGCCGCAACGCGGCGACGGCGACCTCGAACCGGAACGCCGTGCCGTCCACCCACACCGACTGGTCGGCGAGGGTCTCGTCGCCGAGCCGGAGGCGCACCCGGACGGTCGTCCCACCGGCCGCGGTGGCCGACAGCTCGCCCTCGCAGGTCACGGAGGCGGCGGCGATGTGCGGTGTCCAGTGCAGCCGGGTGAGGTGCACCGGCGGGACCACCTCCAGCCACACGGGCTGCCAGATGCCGGTGGTCCGGTGGTACCAGATGGCATGCGGCTCGCGCTGCCAGTCCTGCTTGCCGCGCGAACGCGTCCCGTCCCCGATCGGGTCCTTCGCGCGGACGACGAGCCGCTGCGAAGGGGCGCGCTCGTCGAGCAGGTCGGTGATGTCGAGTGCGAACGGCGTCTGGCCGCCTTCGTGCACTCCGGCGAGCAGCCCGTTGACCCAGACCGCCGCCTCGTGGTCGACCGCGCCGAAGTGCAGCACGACGCGATGGCCCTCCTCGACCCGGCCGGCCGTGAAGTCGCGCCGGTACCAGACGATCTCGTGCGGTTCGGTCACGTGCACACCGGACAGCCGGGACTCCGGTGGGTAGGGCACGGTGATCGTCCGGTCGAAGGCGGCGTCCCGCGCCCGGCCGCGCGTGAACCACTGCCGCGCGCGACCGGCGTCGGCGTCGTCGAAGGCGAAATCCCAGACCCCGCCGAGGTCCTGCCGTCCTGGACGGGCCAGCTGTGGTCGCGGGTGCACCTCGTCGGGCACTGCGGGCTCCCTTCACGTCTTGCCGTTGTGCCTCCACCGTGCCATCCGGGGCCGGTCCGCGCCCACTCCGGCGGATCTGACTGTCCACAAGGGAATTCAGGCCGCGCCGTCGCGGTAGGCGGCGGCCCGGATCTCGAACAGCTCGAAGTACCGGCCGCGCAGCCGGATGAGCTCGGCATGCGTGCCCTGCTCGGCGATCCGGCCCCGGTCGAGCACCACGATCCGGTCCGCGGTGCGGATGTTCGCGAGCCGGTGGGTCACCAGCACGGTGGTGCGTCGCCGGTCGTGGCCACCGCTGGCGTGCCGCAACCCGGCGAAGACCCGCGCCTCGGCCTTGGCGTCGAGCGCGGCCGCGGGCTCGTCGGCCACCAGTACCGCGGCGTCCCGGTAGATGCCCCGTGCGATGCCCATCCGCTGCCGCTGCCCGCCCGAAAGGTCCTGGCCGTCGTTGAACTGCTTCTACAACACAGTCGCTCCCCCAGGCGCAACGAGTCGAGCACCTCGTCCGCGCCGGACTTCGTGACGGCCTCCGCCCACGCCGCGAGATCGGGATCGGTGCGGCCGAGCCTGCCGACGGTCACGTGGTGCTTCGCGGTCATCGGTCACTGCGCGGGCTCCTGTGCGATCACGGCGATCGCGTCGGGCACCGAGTGCCGGTCCGCGTCGGCCGGATCGACGTCGTCCCACCGCACGGACCCTGCCGTGGGCGGATACGGATCAGCTTCCCGCGAGTGCCACATTGTTCGCGTTGTTCGCGTTGTGCATGAACCGGTCATCGTGCCCGGCGCGGTCATGAGTCCAAGGCTTGTTCGTCACCCCGGTCATGAGCGTTGGTCAGGTCAGCAGCGTGTCGTCCTCGATGCCGAGCAGATCGCGCAAGGCGACGGCGCCCGCCGGGGTGAGGCGGACCGCCCGCCCCGTCCCGCTGCGCCGGATCCAGCCGTTTTCCCGGAAACGGCGGTGGATCTGGGCGCCGGAGGCCCCGGCGAGGTGCGAGCGCCGTTCGGTCCAGTCGAGGCACGCCTTCGCGAGCGGCCGCCGGGTGGCCCGCAGCCGCCCGGGGTCGACCGCGAGCGGACCGGTGAGCCAGTCCATCCCGGCCTTGGTCAGTGCGAACCCGTCCCTGGCCTCGATCAGTCCTCGCCCGGTCATCGCGTCGGTGATCGCCACGCCGAGCCGCCCCGCGAGGTGGTCGTAACAGGTCCGGCCGCGAGCGAGCGCGGCGGAAGCGGTGGCCACCTTCAAGGTGTTCCCCCGCTCGTCGACGGGGCCGAGGAAGGCGACGAAATCCTCCAGCATCGCCGCCACCCGATGGCTGGCCAGCTGGACGTACCGGTGCCTCCCCTGCCGTCGTTCGACGACGAGACCACCCTCGACCAGGCGGTTGAGGTGCTCGGTCGCGGTCGACGCGGCCACCTTCGCCTGCGCGGCGAGCTCACCCGCCGTCCACGCCCTGCCGTCGAGCAGGGCGAGGCAGAACCCGGCCCTGGTGCTGTCGGCGAGCAAGGCGGCGAGGCGTGCCACCTCCGCGCTCCTGGACGTCATACCGCTGATTGTGCACGGCGTCGTTTCGGCCGCGACCGAAACGACGCCGGGTCAGAGCGCGTCCGCCTTGCGGGTAGCACTGATGACGCCGGACAGCGCGGCGTGCAGGCGTTCGAGTTCGGCGAGTTCCATGCCGAGTTCCTCGACCACGCGGTAGGGGATCTTCTCGGCCTCTTTGCGCAGTTCCTTGCCCTTCACGGTCAGCTCGACCAGGAGCTGGCGCTCGTCCGCGGCACTGCGGGTGCGGGTGACGTAGCCGATGGCTTCCAGCCGCTTCAGCAACGGCGAAAGGGTGGCGGGCTCGGCGCGCAGCACCTCGCCCAGTTCCTTGACCGAGCGCGGCGAAGCCTCCCACAGCGCGAGCAGCACCAGGTACTGCGGATGCGTGAGCCCGTGCGGTTCCAGCAGCGGCCGGTAGATCGCGATCACACTGCGCGAGGCCACCGACAGCGCGAAGCACACCTGCCGGTCCAGCGCGAGCGGGTCAGGGCCCAGATCGATCGACGCCATCCGCCACCTCCTCCCGATCCGGCACCACCCTACCCAGGGCGACGGCGGTCACTTTTACTTAGCGCACTAATGATTAGTGTACTATCCAACAGGAGCCCGGAGGTGCGAAATGGAACGCGTACGCCCGAACCCCCTGCTGTGGATCTGGTACGCCTTCGGCGGCAAGCTGCCCGCGAAGCACCGCGGCTGGGTGTTCCACGACATCACCGCCAGCACCTGGATGTGGCGGCACGCCGCGCGCACCACGGTGCTCGTCACCCCGCTGGTGCTGGTCTGGCTGCTGCTGCCCGGCCCGCTCGGCCTGCGGCTCGCGCTGTGCCTGATGGCCGCGCTGGTCGGCTACTTCTATTCGTTCGCCTACATGGACGAGAGCTGCGAACACCGGATCGCCAAGAACGGATTCGCCTACGGCGCGGGCAGGCGGCAGCGCGCGCTCGCCAAGGAGGAAGCCGAGGCCGAAATCCACGCCAGGTACATCGCGCGGTATCGCCGGTAGTTCCGCGGTTCCCGGTACCCCTCCCGGACGGGCGTCCTAGAGTGCGACTGCACCGGACGATCGCGGGGGAACACATGACGGGCTCTGCCCTGCCGGACCATCTCGAACTGCTGCTGACCGACGAGCCCGTGCTCGACGTGTACGCGTACGGCCCGTGGCGGGTGCCGGACGGCTGCTACGAGGAGGTCGGCGACCGCGCCGAGGAGTTCAACCGCGACCCGAGGCTGGCCGACCTGCCGTGCGAGCTGATCGACTTCTACCGCGAAGGCACGACGGCGGCCGGGGCGGAGCTGGTCACGGTGGTGAACCACCTGCCCGGGGTCGGGGCGGTGCGGTCCGGGAGCCGGGGCGACATCCAGTGGGAGATGGTCGGGGGGTTCGCGGCCACCAGGTACACCCCGGATCGCAACCCTGCCCTGTGGTACTCGGTCGCGGACGACCAGTACCGCCCGCCCGCCAACTGGCTGCTGATCGCCGCCGGTACCGACCGGGGCCGTCGCGAGCTGGCGTTTTCCCTGCTCCCCGACTGCCTTGGGGTCTTCGCGGGAATCGCTCCGCTGGAGGAGCGGCGGAACGCACTGCTCGCCCTGCACCGGAAGGTCACCGCGGACGCGGAACTCTACGAACAGGTCCTGACCGCACCGATGGCGAGGGTCAACGAGCTGTGGGCGAGCGCCGCCGACGACGAGATCCTCGCCGTGCTCCCGGAGCTGGCCGGCCCGGTCGCCCATTTCGAGTGGGTGTGCCAGGGATTCTTCGCGGCGCACGACCGCCTGCGGTCGTTCTTCCCCGGTGACGCGAAGGACATCGCGCTCGCCAGGCTGCTGCTGCACGCCGGGATCCGCGAGGAGCCGGTCGAGCTCAGCGTCATCGACAACCAGGGCTTCGAAGGCTCGGTCCACGAGCAGCTGAACCGGCTGGCCGCGGGGTTCGACCCGATCGGCTGGCGCTCGGAGATCCGGAATTGGCTGGCCAGGTGCCTGCTGGCGGGTGAGGGCGACACCTGCCGCGCGTGGCTCGACATGGCGGTGCGGCTGACCGCGACCGTGCAGGGCCTGCCGGGTCCCCCGGCCTTCACCACCGACTGCGGGATCCCGGTCATGCAGTTCCAGAAGGATCTCCGCCAGCTGTTCGGCGAACGCCGCACCGTGCCGAACCGGCTGGCCGCGCGGCTCGGCACCGGGAACGCCGGATCACGGGCAACGCCGCCGAAGCCGGAAGAACCGCTGACCCGCCTGCTCGGGCAGCCCGCGCTGACCGCTGCCCTGCGTGCCGCCGCGGCCGACGCCGCCGACGGCAAGCTGGCACGGATGCTCGTCGCGGGTCCGGAAGGCAGCGGCCGCCGTACCGCCGCGGATCTGATGGACCGCGAGCTCCGCCTGCGCGGCGGCCCTGGCACGGTGTGGCTGCACGACGAGGTGTTCACCGACATGGACACCACCATGGCGGTGAAGACACTGGCGGCCGCGGTCGGCGACTGCGCGGACGGCGGGCTGCTCGTCATCGACGGCTTCGACCGGCTGCTGGGCTACCGGTGCGGCGCGGCGGCGGCCGAGGAGCTGCGAAGGCAGTTGCGCCGCAACCGAAAGCACGTGATCGTCCTTTGTGGACCAGGCGGCGACCAGCGCGTGCTCGACGCGAACCCGGCCCTGCACCAGGTTTTCCGGGTGGCACTGACGAAGGAGTTCACCGAGAAGGCGTTCGGTGACCTGTTCGCGCGTGCCGTCGGCGAACGCGGCGGCACGCTGTCCGGCGCCGTGGCCACGACGGGCGGGGTCCTGCTCTCGCGGACACCGGGATTCGGCAACCTGCGGGGCGCGCGGCTCGCCGAGCACCTGGCCGAGCGGTCGGTGGCGGCGGCACGGAAACGGTCGAAGAGCGGGCGTGCCAGGACGGTGCGAGTGACCCCGGCTGATCTGCCGCAACGGCTGGCGCCCGGCGGTTCGGGAGCCGCGGACCCCCAGGCCGAACTGGACGCCTGCGTCGGCCTCGAACCGGTGAAGCGGGAGATCGCGCTGTTCGTCGCCGAGGAGAAGGCGGCGAAGCTGCGGCGCGAGTCGGGGATGGCGGCGACCTCGCGGCCGCGGCACTTCGTGTTCACCGGCGGGCCCGGCACCGGGAAGACCACCGTGGCCAGGATCGTCGGCCGGATGTTCGCCGCGCTGGGGGCGCTGCCGGCGGGCCATCTGGTGACGGTGGACGCGACCGACCTGGTGACCGGATGGGCGGGCGACATCAGTGCCGGTGTCCGCCGGGTGGTCGACCGCGCGCTCGGCGGCGTGCTGTGCGTCGAGGACGCGCACGCGCTGCAGGCCACGAGTTCGGACGACAGCAGGCCGCGCGAGGCGATGAACGCGCTGCTCGCCGCGGTGCAGGCGCATTCGGATAACCTGCTCGTCGTGCTGACCGGTCCGGACGCCGGGGTGAACGGACTGCTCAAGGCCGAGCCGGATCTCGCCGTGCACTTCGGGAAGGTGCTGAGGTTCCCCAACCTCAGCGCGGACGAGTTCACCGGGGTGTTCGCGCGCAAGGCGGAAGAAGCCGGGTTCGAGCTGCGCGGCGGCGTGCTCGAGAAGATCAGGAGCCTGCTCGCCTCGACGACGAACGGCACCGCGGGCAACGCGCGGACGGCCGTCACCCTGCTCGACCGCACGATCGCCCTGCAGGCGCGGCGGATCCTCGCCGACGGCGTGGTCGACGAGGACGAGTCGCTGCACGAGATCTTCGCCGAGGACGTGCCGGACGCGCTGACGCCCGCGACACGGGTGGAGCTGCCGAGCGACCCGCTGGCCGAGATCGACGGCCTGATCGGGCTCGACGCGGTCAAGCACGAGGTCCGGCTGCTCGTCGCCGAGGCGAAGGCCGACCGGCTGCGCCGCGACGCGGGGATCCCGCTGTCCGCGCCGACGAGGCACCTGGTGTTCACCGGCAACCCCGGCACGGCGAAGACCACGATCGCGCGGCTGGTCGCCGCGGTCTACGGCGAGCTCGGGCTGCTCTCCTCGGGCCACCTGGTCGAGGTCACCAGCAGCGACCTGATCGCCGAGTACCTCGGGCAGACCGCGCCGAAGGTCCGCGCGGCCGTCACGCGCGCGCTGGGCGGCGTGCTGTTCATCGACGAGGCGTACGCGCTGACACCGGCGGCGAACTGGGACGACTACGGCAAGGAGGCGCTCGCCGAGCTGTTGAAGGGAATGGAGGAACACCGGGAGGACCTGGTCGTGATCGTCGCCGGGTATGCGGGCGAGATGACGAAGTTCCTCGCCTCGAATCCCGGGCTGTCCTCGCGATTCCCCAGCACGCTGCACTTCCCCGACTACAGCGACGACGAGCTGGTCGCGATCTTCACCGCGATGGCGGCGAAAGGGGGCCTCGCGCTGGCGGACGGGGTCGAGGACGGGGTTCGTGCCGTGCTGCGGGCGACCGCGCGCGGCACCTCCTTCGGCAACGGGCGCTACGTCCGCAACCTGCTCGATCGCGCGATCGCCTTGCAGGCCGACCGGATCACCGCCGCCGACACCCCGGTCGACGCGGAGCAGGTCCGCCTGCTGACGCCGGGCGACCTCCCGCCCGCACCCGCGCCGAGCGGCGACCCGCTGGCAGGCCAGTACCTCTGACCGAACACAATGGACAGCCACCGGCCACAAAGGACAGCCGGGGAGAACTCACGCGGGCAGCGCGGGGTCGTACGCGGGCGTTGGCACCGAGAACCGGCCGGTCAACGCCGCCCAGACGGCGAACCGGACCCGCTCGGCCACCTCGTCCTCACCGCCGTCGCCGGACACCACCAGGTATCGGGCCGGGCTGGTGGTCGCCATCTCCCGCAGTACCTCCCGCACCTGCCACTGCGCGTCACCGCTCGAAGCGGACTCGGGAGCGGTGTCGAGCAGCACCACCAGATCGGGCCGCAGCGTGCCGGCGGCCCAGAACGCGAGGCCGTCGACCTCGTCGGCGTCGAGCCCGGTCGCCACGCACAGGTGCGCGATCGGGGAGTCGGCGAACCGCTCCATCACCACGATCGACCCGGCGTCCAGCGCGGGCTGGACGGACCGGTCGACGATATCGGCGCGGACCGCGGCGGCGGCGAGCGCGCGGGCCCTCGGCCCGGACAGCGACGCGAGCGAGGTGAGCGCGGTCAGGCGGTCGTCGTCCAGGACCGGATCGCTCGCCAGCAGCACGTCCCGTTCACCGGTGCCGAGCCAGTCCGCGAGCCGCCGCGCCTGTGCGCCGGTACTGGCCGCCGTGGTGCCTTCGACCGTGATCAGCATCCCGGTGACGCGTTTCGCCCGCCAGCTCATCGCGTCGCGGATGGCGCGCAGGATCGGTTCGCGGCGCGTGGCCGCACCCATCTGGCGGTGTGCCACCGCGCCGACGGCGATCGCCAGCACACCGGCGCCGAGGATGACCGGGCGCGTGCCGTCGATCTGGATCGGGTCGCCCCACACCGTCATCTTCCACGAGCTGACGAGCGTCACCAGCAACGGCGTCACCGCGATCGAACACCCGACCACGACCTTGAGCATGGACTGGTAGACCGCGTTGATCCGGCCGCGCATGCCGTCGTCGACGCGGGAGCCGATGATCGTGATGCCGGTGAGGAAGGCCGCGCCGGCACACGCCCCGACGATCGCGACGACGACGAGGGAGAACGCGAGCATCGGCGAAAGCGCGACGCCGAGCAGCGCGATCCCGGCGACCACGATCGCGACGCCGAACAGCCTCTCGTGCGGGAGGCGGCGAGCCAGCTTCGGCGCACCGATCATGCCGGTGACCAGGCCCGCGAACAGCGCGATGAGCAGCAGCCCGAACGTCGCCTGTCCACCCAGCAGGCTGAGCGCGTACGGCTGGGCGGCGCCGACCACGGCACCGCCCGCGGCGAACGCGCCCATCATCCCGATCAGCAGGCCCCGGACGAGCGGAGTGCCCCGGATGTACCGGACGCTGTCGCGCAGCATCGCGAGCACGCCTTGCTTCTCTTCGTCGGAGCCGGACGCCGCCCCGGACGAAGGCGCGCCGCGCAGGGACAGTTCGGGCAGGCGCGTCGCGATGGTGACCGCGCTCGTCAGGTACAGCGCGGCGGCGATCAGGACGGCGAGCTTGAGCAACCCGTTCGCGCCGAAGAGGTCGTGCGGCAGGTGCAGCGCGGTGCCCGCGCCGGAGACCGCGACGAACAGGCCCCCGCCGACCGCGACGGAGAAGCCGTAGGTCATCACCAGGCCCAGCTGCGCCGCCGATTCGATCTGGTCCGGCCTGCGGAGCAGGTTCGGCAGCGCGGCGTCCTTGCACGGGATCCACATGATGGTGGCGACCTGGGTCAGGAAGGTGCCGACGAAGATCCACCAGTAGGTGTCCATCAGGACGATGGACACGAGCAGGGCGCAGCGCACGAGATCGGCGGCGGCCATCACCTTGCGGCGGTCGAAGCGGTCCGCGAGCAGGCCGCCGATCGGAGCGAACAGCAGCCCCGGCAGCAGGTTGGCGAACAGGACCCCGCTGAACGCGAAGTTGAGCCCGGTGCTGCCAGGGGCGATCGCGCTGGCGAGCCCGGCGAGGCTCAGCACGGTGAGCCAGTCAGCGGAGCTGCACACCCCGGTGACCAGCCACAGCCGTCGAAACGGGCGTAACGCCAGTACCCGGCGCGCCCGGTGGATCGTGGTCGCTTCCGCTTCCCCCGACAACGACCTCCCCTTCCCTGCTACCCCGCGGCGACCCTATCCCGGTGCCGTCCAGGCACCCCGGTCAGCCCACATGGCCGATCACGACGGTCGCGGACAGTGCATCGCAAGTGACCACGTGTGGGCGCAACCCGTTGGCGGACAGGGCTTCCGCGGTCCGCTCCGCCTGGCGCCCGCTGGTCTCGACCAGCAGGTGCCCGCCAGGCGCGAGCCAGCGCGGCGCACCGGCCGCGACGCGGCGATGCAGGTCGACGCCGTCGAGACCGCCGTCCAGTGCCGTGCGCGGCTCGTGCTCGCGGGCCTCCGGCGGCATGAGCGCGATCTCCTCGCGAGGCACGTACGGCGCGTTGACGAGGAGCGAATCGACGCGGCCGAGCAGGGACCCGGGCAGCGCGTCGTAGAGATCGCCTTCGTGCACCTCCCCCGCGGTCACGTTGCGGCGGGCGCACCGGACCGCCACGGGATCGATATCGGCGGCGTGCAGTTCGACGCGCCCGCCCATCGCCGCCGCGACGGCGACACCGAGCGCACCCGTGCCGCAGCACAGGTCGACCACGACCGCGCCGGGTCCGATGCGCTCGATGGCCTGCCGCACCAGCAATTCGGTGCGGCGGCGGGGCACGAAGACCCCGGCGTCCACGACGATCCGGCGGCCGTGGAACTCCACCCAGCCGACGACGACCTCGAGCGGCACGCCCTCGACCCGGCGGCGCACCATCTCCCCGAGTTCGGCCCGGTCACGCGCCGAGCCGAGCAGAAGCCGCGCCTCGTCCTCGGCGAAGACGCAGCCCGCGCCGCGCAGGGCGTCCACAATGGCGGATTCGGACCAGGAAACGGACATTCGAGTGCCTTTCACAGAAACCGCGCGATCGCGCGGTTCCCAGCACGGACGTTCCGATGTGGACCGTCGGGCTTGTCGGGACGGGAGCGGCGAGCCAGGGACGGCCCCGCCAGCCGGATCGTCTAGCTTAACCGCGTGCGCACATCTCAGGGCCAGGAACGGTTGGTCTTATTCACCGACGCCGTGGTAGCCATCGCGATCACCCTGCTCGTACTGCCGCTGGTGGACGCGGTTCCGGAAGCGGTCGCCAAGCACCACGAATCGACGGAGGTGCTCACCGAGAACCTGCCGCTGATCTACAGCTTCCTGCTCAGCTTCGCGGTCATCGCGCGCCTGTGGCGAGTGCACCACAAGCTGTTCCAGCACGTGGGGGCGCTCACCGAACCGGTCGTGCTGTGGAACACCCTGTGGGTGCTCACGATCGTGGTGCTGCCCTTCCCCACCGAGATGATCGGCGGTTACGGCAACGACCGGTTCACCGCGGTCTTCTACATCGGGACGATGCTGGCGAGCAGCCTGTGCCAGACGACGCTCACCGCGATCGTGTGGCGCAACCCGGACCTCGCCGTCGAGGGCAATCCCTTGCCAGCGCGTTTCCTGCACTCGAGCATCAGCACCGCCGCGGCATTGCTCGTCGCCGTGCTGCTGGTCGCGTTCGTGCCCGGCGTGACCTACTACTCCTTGTTCCTCTTGGTGCTCCCGTCGATCGTCGAACGCGTGCTGGGACGGCGGAAGACCGCGGCCTGACCATCCACAGAGGAGCTTCCGGGCGAGCGGGTCAGCCGCGGCGGCGTGCCACCGCCTCGGTCACGGCGCCGCAGCCGACGAGCACGAGCGCGCCGCAGGCCAGCAACGGCAGCATCGAGCCGGCGAGTTCGGCTGGCGGCGCGTCCCGCACCAGCAACTGGAACGCGGGGTGCACGAGCGGCAGCCACGGCGACAGCCCGGCGATCACCAGCCCGACCACGGCGCAGATCACCGCATAGCCGATCCGCGGGACCACGAGACGGCAGCAGACCGTGCCGATCGCGACCCCGACGAAGGCGCTGAGCAGTTCGGCTTCCAGCCCCGCCAGCAGGGTCAGCGGCGCGGCGTGCCCGACGACCAGCAGCGGGTAGGCGAGGCCGAACAGGCCCAGCACCGCCGAGGAGCCCAGCGCCACCACGATCCCGGCGAGCAGCACGCGGCGCGGGGAGCCCGCGTTGACCGCGGTGATCGCGCGCTGCACCGGGTCCTCGCTGTTGTGCACGGCCACGGTCAGCCAGGTCGAGCAGACGAGCAGCGCCGCGGCGGTCAGCGCGAACAGCGGCGCCACCGCGTCTTCACCGCTGCTGGTGAGGACCATGGCGGCGACGAGGTACAGCGCCACCGGCGGGAAGTACCGCTGGGATTGCAGCGAGTCGAGCAGTACGTAGCGGACCAGCGCGGTCACCGGACCTCCCCCGCGGACGGCGCGGCGCGGCGCACCCCGGCCACCGACCAGCCGCTCCGGATCGCCGTGACCAGCAACTCGTCGCAGTGCTTCCCCTCGACGACCACCATGACGGAACCCACGCCGTGATCGGCCCTGAGCACACCGGGCAGCCCTGGCCAGTCGACCTGCTCGCGCTCCGCGGCGGCCACGAGGTCGACCGTGGCGACCTGCCCGCCGTCACGCCACGCGCCGAGCCGTCCCCCGTCGATGCGGTACGCGGCCGACGCGGTGGCGCGCACCACCGACTCCCGGTGGTCGGTGAACACCACCGCGCCGCCGTCGCCGGCGACCTCGGCGAGCAGTTCCGCGAGTACCCCGTGCGCGGACACGTCGAGGCCCGACCACGGCTCGTCCAGTACGAGCAGCTTCGGCCGCGGCAGGAGCGCCTGCGCCAGCGCGACCTTCTGCGCGTTTCCCTTCGACAGCGCTCGCAACGGGGTCGTGGCGCCGCCGACGAGTGCGAGCCGGTCGAGCAGCGCGTGCGCACCGGCGTCCGATTCCGAAGTGGACAGTCCCCGCACGCGGCCCATGTGCCGGAGGTAGGCGATCGCGGTCATCCGCTCCTTGGCGGGAAAGCGTTCGGGGACGTACCCGACCGAGGCGGGGCGGGCCAGCACTTCACCGGCGCTGGGCCGGGAGAGCCCGACGAGGATCCGCAGCAGGGTCGACTTCCCCGAGCCGTTGGTGCCCGTGATCGCGACGACCTCGTTCGCCGCCACTCGCAGATCGACACCCTCGAGCACCCACGGGCCCGCGCCGTAGCGCTTTCCCACTCCCCGTAGCCGCACCAGGTCCATCGCGCCGCCGTCCCCCGTTTCGCAGACAGTCCGATGATAGCCAGGCGCACGTGGCGGGACGCCGGTTGACATCGGCTACCCGAACTCGGCTACTCTAAGTCGAGTACTTTGGTCAGAGTGGGAGGCGACATGGCACCGAGAGGGCGGACCAATCCGCTGGCGCTCACCGTGCTCGTGCTGCTCACCGAGCGCCGGATGCACCCCTACGAAATGTCGGCCACGCTGCGGGAACGTCGCAAAGAAGACAGCATCAAGCTCAACTACGGCTCCTTGTACGCCGTGGTGGAGTCGCTTCAGAAGCGCGGGCTCGTCGAGGCGACGGAGACCGTCCGCGACGGCAAACGACCCGAGCGCACGGTGTACGCGATCACCGAGGCGGGCAGCGAGGAAATGCTCGACTGGCTCACCGATCTGATCGCGAACCCCGTCAAGGAGTACCCGCAGTTCGAGGCGGCGCTGTCCCTGCTGCCCACGCTGCCGCCCGACCGCGCGCTGGAACTGCTCGAAACGCGGCTCAAGACGCTGAGAGAGACCGACCGCACCATCGAGGCGAACTTTCGCGCGATGGACGGGACGATGCCCCGGCTGTTCCTTGTCGAAGCCGAGTTCGCGCACGCACTCCTGCGCGCCGAACTCGAATTCGTCGACAAGCTCGTCGGTGAGCTGCGCCGCGGTGAACTCGTCGATCTCCGGCTGTGGCGGCGCATCCACGAGCTGCGCCGCGCGGGCACCATGCCCGAGGACCTGGCCACGTTCGTCACCGAGGAATTCGGCGGGGAGGAGGTGCGGCGGCTGACCGGAACGAACGAACCACCGCAGTAGCAAGGGTCCCCGGCCGGTGCGCCAACACCGGCCGGGAACCGTTCGACACCCGGAGTCACCGCCTACGGACGAGACAGCTCCTCGCGCGCGCCTGCACCGCAAGAGTAGCCGAGCTCTTCTCCGTCGCCGGTCGGCTCCTTCCACGAAGAAGGGGACCGCTGTGTCCACGACCACGAACGGCACAAGAACCAGGACGAGCAGGGAGACCGCGATCGAAGCGGCCGGGCTCGTCAAGACCTACGGCAAGGGCGAAAAGACCGTCCACGCGCTGGCGGGGCTCACCATCTCGGCCGAGCGCGGCGGCGTGTTCGGCCTGCTCGGCCCGAACGGCGCGGGCAAGTCGACCACCGTCAAGATCCTCACCACACTGTCCAAACCGGACTCGGGGACGGCCGTCGTGGCCGGGGTCGACGTGCTGCGCAGACCCGACGAGGTGCGCAGGGTGATCGGCTACGTCTCGCAGAAGCCCGCGTTCGACCCGATCGCCACCGGCAGGGAGAACCTGGTGCTGCGGGGCCGGATCCACGGCATGTCCGGCCGCGAAGCGCGGCGCCGCGCGGACGAGCTGCTCGAACGGTTCGGCCTGGCGTCGGCGTCGAACCGGCTGGCTGGCAAGTGGTCCGGCGGTATGCAGCGCAAGCTCGACGTCGCGGCCGGGCTGCTGCACCGGCCGAGCGTGCTGTTCCTGGACGAGCCCACCACCGGCCTCGATCCTGAAGCGCGCGCCGACATGTGGAACGAGATCGCGCGGCTCGCCTGCGACGACGGGCTCACCGTCCTGCTGACCACCCACTACCTGGAAGAGGCCGACAACCTGGCATCACGCCTGGTCATCGTGGACCGGGGCGAGGTCGTCGCCGAGGGCACCCCCGACGAGCTCAAGCGCGGGATCGGCGGTGACACCATCCACGCCGAACTGGCCGGGGGTGGCGTGGACGGGCGCGTGGCCCGGTCGATCGGCGCGATTCCGGGGGTGAGTGCCGTGCGGGCCGACGGCGCCATCCTGCGCGCGACCGTGACCAGCGGCGCGGCCGTGCTGCCAGGGGTGCTCTCCGTGCTGGAGTCCGAGCACGTCGAACTGGCCTCGGTCACCGTGTCCCGACCGTCGCTCGACGACGTCTACCTGCGGCACGCGGGCCGTGCCTTCCGCAACGCCGACCAGGAGGCCACGGCATGAGCACCTTCGTCACGCATTCGGGACTCCTGACCGCGCGCGCACTGCGCACGGTGTCGCGCCAGCCCGCGTACCTGCTGTTCACGCTCGTGCAGCCGATGGTCTGGCTGCTGCTGTTCGGGCAGCTGTTCAAGCGCATCGCCGAGCTGCCCGGCTTTGGCACCGGCTCGTACATCGCCTACCTCACGCCGGGCGTGGTCGTGATGACGGCGATGATGACCGCGGGGTGGAGCGGCACCACGTTCCTGCAGGCCATGGACCGCGGGGTGATGGACCGCGACCTGACCTCACCGATCAGCAGGGGCGCGATCATCAACGGATCGGTGCTGCACCAAGGGCTCGCCACGATCGTGCAGGCGCTCGTCGTGTTCGGCGTCGGGCTCGCGGTCGGCGCCCGCTACGACGGCGGCGTGCCCGGCGTTCTGGTGGTACTCGCCTGTTCGGTGCTGCTCGCGGTGTCGTTCGCGGCGCTGTCGAACGCGATCGCGCTGCTGGTGCGCCAGCAGGAAGCGCTGATCGGGATCTCGCAGTTCCTGACGCTCCCGCTGGTGTTCCTGTCCTCGGTGATGATGTCGCCGTCGCTGATGCCGGGCTGGGTCGCCGGCGTGGCCCGGTTCAACCCGGTGGACTGGGCGGCGGTGGCCAGCAGGACGGCGCTCGGCGCGGACCCGGACTGGTCGGCCGTGCTCGGCCGCGGCGGGTTGCTGCTGGCACTGGCCGTGGTGATGTGCTGGCTCGCCACCAGGGCATTCCGCACCTACCAGCGATCGGCCTAGCGCGGGTGCCGGGCCCGGCCACCGCCGGACCCGGCACCCTGACTGTGCCGTAGCTCACATTGACGTGCCCGGCAACCCCAGACGCGACGGCCGCGCATTAGGGGTTATGCGCCGCGCCGAAATCCGTAGTATTAGCTGCGTCACACCGCACGGAAAAGGGGCTGGAATCACCCGGCGCAATTCCGGATGTTTTCTGCCCCGTACCGAACCGTGCTTTGCCAAAAATGCTGCCGACGCGAAGGAGTGCTGCCAGCATGTCGACGAACGTTCCCAACGCGGTCCTGCACGGCGGGCCGGAGCACCGCATGACCGGTCTCGGCCGGGTCCGGCACGTCACCGACCCCGACGACCAGGTGAAGATCGAATCCGGCGGATGCTACGAGCACTTCAAGCCGACCGGCGAGCAGGTCGACCACGAGGGTGCCACGCTGCGCGTGTTCTCCTGGACGCACCGCACCTACGTGGCGGAATGAGCTGGCCGCGGGCGGCAATCCGGTGCTCGCGGAGATCGGTGCCGAGCAGGCAGGTGCGGCCGTCCTCGATCCCGGCCCGCCGCCGGCGAACCCGGGATCTCCATCCGACCCTTGATCACCGCGCGCGGGTTCACCGGGCAGCGAAAGGAAGCCGTCAGCCCAGTGCCAGCACCGAAGTGAGGGCCTGCCGCAGCTCGTGCTCGGGTTCCGGCGGCGCGGCCGTGGCGCGCCAAGCGACGAACCCGTCCGGCCGCACGAGGGTGGCGCCGGTACCGGTGATGCCGTAGGCGCCGGCGAAGCGGCCATCCGGGTCGCCGAGTTCAGCGCCGATCCGGTGGACGCGCAGGTCCACGCCGATGGCCGCCGCCGCTTTTTCGCCCGCTGCTTGCCATTCCGTGCCATCCGGACCGACCAGCAGCGTGAAGCAGCCATCGAACAGGTCCACTGTGGACACCTTATCCCCCGCCCTGTCCAGCCACACGTGCGGTGCGCGCAGGCCAGGGCGCCCGCTCGGCTCGCGAGGGTCCTCGACCGGTCCGTCCGGAGTGGACGGTTCGGTCAGCACCGCGCCGGAGCCGTACCGGTAGCCGAAGATCATCGTGATGTCGTCGATCTCCTCGCTCTCGGCGCCGTCCCCCCGCTGACGGCTGGTCATGAGCTGGATCGCCGTCCGCAGCGTCGTCTCGGCGACCGGACGGCGCTCGGGTTCGTAGGTGTCCAACAGCGCCTCGCCCGCGCGGCCTTCGACGACGGCGGCGAGTTTCCACGCCAGGTTGTGGGCGTCGGCGATCCCGGTGCTCGCCCCGTACGAACCGGCGGGCGGGAACACGTGCGCCGCGTCGCCCGCGAAGAACACCCTGCCCTCCCGGTACCGGCGCGCGATCCAGGCGCCGCTCTTGGTGTGGGAGACCTTCTCGGGCCATCCCGGTACCGGGGGCACCAGTGCGATTTCGAGGTCGGGGTCCCCGATCGCAGCGCGGGCCATTTCGACGCACCGCTGCTCGGTGAAGTCCTCCGGCCGGGCACCCTGCTCGGGATCGTACGGCGATGCGAGCATCCACCTGCCGAAGTTCTGCATCGGCACCAGCACCGTGCCCGTCGTCGGCCGGTCGAGGTAGGCGAGGAGGAACCGGCGGCCCCGCAGGGGAACGGTGAGATCGGCGTCGAAGAGGAAGTGCGCGCTGTGCCCCGTCGGGCCGATCTGGTCCACCTCGACACCGAGCCGCTTGCGGATCCCCGCGCGGTGGCCGTCCGCGGCGACGAGGTAGTCCGCGCGAATGCCGTACTCGTCGCCGCTGCCGAGATCCCGCACGACGGCGCGGACACCGTCGGCTCCCTGATCGAGGGAAAGCAACTCGGTGGCGAACCGCACGTCCACACCGTTTTCCTCGGCGCTCGCACGCAGGACCCGCTCCAGCTCGTCCTGGTCGATCAGCGCCCAGTCCGTTGGGCTGAGCTCGGCCGACGGCCGCACCTGGTCGAGCACGTCCACGCGGAAGCGCTCCTCGCCAGCCAGGGTGTCCGCGCCGATCATCCCGGGGAGATCGGCCAGTATCGACGTGCGCTCCCGGATCTTCGGCTCCAGGCCGAGCGGGCGGTAGATCTCGATCGAGCGCGGGTTGAACGCCCGCGCCTGCGGCATGATCGCCGTCGACGGGTGCCTCTCCACGAGTATCGGGCGAATTCCTTGCCGTGCCAGGAAGAGCGCCGTGGACAGGCCGGTGGTGCCGCCTCCCGCGACGAGCACGGCTGTTCTGTGGTCAGTGGTTTCGGTCATCGGTTCGGTGCTCCTGTCGTTCGTCCGCCGGCCGGAGTCGACCCCAGTTCCGGCAAGTGCTCAGGTCAATCAAGGTCTCGCAGTACTGTATCAACTATCTACATGATTAACTAGCCCATGTAGATGAAATTGCCATATGTGCAGGTGAGGACGGTGGACAGCGCTGAGGTGCGGAGGGTCAGTCCTCGGCGCTCGCGGCACTTGCGGGAGGCTGCGGCACGACGCCTCCTCCGCCGTGATCACGTCAACGGGGCAGAAGATCCACAGTCCGAGCACCACCAGGCCGACGAAGTGCCGGGCAGGCACCCGAAGCGACGCGGGTCAGACACCCGGGTAGGCGGCTGCCCACCCGGGTTCGAGCAGGCCGAAGATCGCGTCGATCGCCTTGGCCGGGTCGGCTTCCCGGTGCGCCAGTTCGACGGCTTCGAGCGCGAACCGCGCGAGGGCCGCGCAGACGGTATCGCCTTCGGGTGCGCCCGCTTCCTCGGCGATCGCGCGCGCCAGCGCGGTTTCGTGGCGCAGCCACATGCCGCGGGCGTACTGGCGCAGCGCCGGGGTTTCCTCGACCATGCGGCCGAAGGGTGACGCGGGCGGGAGCGCGGCAGCCGTGGGCACCCCGCCGAGGACGTGCTCGCGCAGGGCGGGCAGGACTCGCTGCCCCGCCGCGCGATCGCGCACCGCGGACACGAGCGCCGTCTCGATGTCCTCGTCGAGGTCGAAGACCAAGGATTCCTTGCTGGGGAAGTACTTGAACAGCGTCGTCACCGACACGTCCGCCGCGTCGGCCACCTCCCTGACCCCGACCTGGTCGTAACCGCGCGCCAGGAACAGTTCGAGCGCGGCGTCCGCGAGCGCCTTGCGGGTCTGGGCCTTCTTGCGCTCGCGGCGCCCGATCTGCTGCATCGCGCCACCGTACCCACCAAAGGTGTAACACACAAAAAATTAAACCGTTGTAGTTTTTTACTCAATGTGGTTTTCTGGTGATGCGCCGGACGCCTCCGGCCACACCCACGCCACCTCGAAGGACCCAGCCGCCATGAACTCTGCCCATAGCCCTCGGATCGCGGTCGCCGGCGGTGGTGTCGGCGGTCTCGCCTGCGCCCGCGGCCTGCAGCTCCACGGCCTCTCGGTGACCGTGTTCGAACGGGAGACCTCCTCGACCGCCCGCTGGCAGGGCGGCATGCTCGACCTGCACGCCCCCACCGGGCAGGCCGCGATGCGCGCCGCCGGCCTGTTCGACAAGTTCCGCGCGCTGGCCAGGCCGGAAGCGCAGGAGCTGCGCGCGCTGGACCCGATCACCGCCAAGCTGCTGCACCACGAGGGGCCGGTCGACGGCGACGGCTTCGCGCCCGAAATCGACCGCGGCCAGCTACGCGGACTATTGCTCGGCGCGCTGGAGCCCGGAACCGTCCACTGGGGACAGTCGATCGAATCGGCCACCGCGCTCGACAGCGGCGCCGCTCGCCTGCGCTTCGGTGACGGCACCACCGAGGACTTCGATCTCGTCGTGGGCGCCGACGGCGCCTGGTCGCGCGTCCGCCCCGCCCTGTCCGGCGCCACCCCCGCGCACCTGGGCACCACCATGGTCGAGACCTGGCTGGACGACATCGACACCAGCCACCCCGCGCTGGCACGCCTGACGGGCGACGGCACGCTGGTGGCCAAGGTCGGCAGCAAGATGCTGTCGGCGCAACGGAACAGCGGCGGCCACCTCCGCGTCTACGCCGCACTCGACGTGCCACCGGACTGGCACGTGGCCGCCGGTGTGGACCTCGCGGACGCCGCCGCCGTGCGCGCGTACCTGCTGGCCCAGTTCGACGGCTGGCACAACAGCCTGCTCGATCTCCTGCGCCACGACGGCGACTTCGTGAACCGGCCCCTGTACGTGCTGCCCGTGGGGCACCGCTGGGACCACGTCCCCGGGATCACGCTCGTCGGCGACGCCGCCCACCTCATGCCGCCGTTCGGCGTCGGCGCCAACCTCGCCCTCGTCGACGGCACCGACCTCGCCACCGCCGTCGCCACGCACCCGAACCTCGACGAAGCCGTTCGCGCTTACGAAGGCGTCATGCTGCCCCGGGGTGCCGCGGCCGCCCAAGCCTGCGCGGAGCTCGCCGAGGTGATGACGGCGGAACCGGTCCTCGACGTGGACGCCGCGCGGCAACAGCTCAACGACCGCCTGCTGAGTCCGGAAAGGACGGTCCGCACGGCACCGGCGGAGTGACCGGCTCAGCGACCGTTCATCCGGAGCACTTCGACCGCGCTCACCGTCGCATAGCCCCGCCATTCGAGTGCGGCGGCGTCGGAATAGCTGGTGAAGTCGACTTCCCAGCCGCCGTCCGGTTGCTGCCTGGCCGCCAGCCGGTCGAGATCGGCGGCGACGGCGCCGTCGTCGAACAGTGCGCGGGCCGGCCTTCCCGGCTCCGGGGCGAAATCGAGCAGGTGCAGGCTTTCCCCTTCCGCACCGCCGGCGACGGGGAGCACGCCGTCCGGAGGGACGAACTTTCCGAGCCTGGCCAGCAACTCGTGGGCTTCCGGATAGCTGTCGGCAGCGGCGTCGAGGAAGTGGATCGCGAACAACAGGACGTAGGCGAACGGCGGTTCGTCCATCCGCCGGATCTCCTCGAGGCAGTACCGGGTCGCCGCGGCCAGCCAAGGGTGGTCCTTCGCGCGGGCATCCCAGCCGGCAGCCCGATGGGCCTGGGTCGTGATGGCCGCGGTGATCTGCACCGAGGACGCCGCCGGGTCCGCTTGCAGCCAGAACGGCGCGCAGCCGGCGGGATCGGCGACGGGCAGCGCGAAGGGCACTCCCCCGTCGGGCAGGCTGACCGACTGCAGCCAGTCGAGCAGGGCGACGGTGCCGGGCGAGGTCGCGGGGCCCGCGCCCGCGATCGCTTCCAGGGCGTGCAGCGCGCCGCCCGGCTGGCTCTCCCGCGCACGCAGGTCGGGCTCGAGGCCCCAGCCGTAGCCGCCGTCCGGGTTGCGGTACCCGTCGACCGCGGCGAGCACCGCCGCGCGATTCGCGTCGTCGTCGTTGCCAGCCAAGTCGAAACGCCGCCTGTCCAGGATGCGCGCGTGCGCCGCCATGAACGACGTGGCGCGGCCGAGGTTGATCGTCATGCGGGGAAGTCTGCTACGGCCGCGCGCCGCCCGCTTGGACGTTTCGGCCAGGCGCGGGTTCAGCGCAGGAGCGCGGTGGGTGTCGTGCCGGTGAGCCGCCGCATCTCGCGGTTGAGGTGCGCCTGATCCGCGTAGCCCGCCGTCGCCGCGGCTTCGCCCAGCGCCACGCCCGTGTTCGCCAGCCCGAGCGCGTGCTGGAAGCGGTGAATCGACATCAGGGTCTTCAGCCCGTAACCGAACAGCCGATCGCTGGCCCGGCGCAGGGAGCGCTCGGACAGGCCGTGCCGGTCCGCGACCTCGCGCACCGTCGTACGACCGCGTGCGGCCCGGTCGAGCGAGGCGGCCAAGCGGAGCGTCGAGGCATCCGGGGCTGCCTGCCGCCACAACGCGACGAAGACCTGTTCCAGCGCCGTGGAGGCGTCGAGCCAGGCCGTGTCGAGCGCCGGAGCGGGCACCGTGACCAGGTCCGCCAGATCGACGCGCTGATCGGTCAGCTCGTGCGCAGGCAACCCCAGTACCGAGCACGCGGTACCGGGCGGAAGGCGCAAGCCCCAGGTCACGTCCCCTGGTTCCGACTCGTCGTCGTTCCACGCCGCGGTGTCCGCCCCCGCGACGACGAAGCGCCCGCGGTGCACCATGAGGTCCATGACGGCGTCGGGAAGCACCCGGTGCTCGCCGTTCCCCGCGACGACCCGCCACATCGTCGCCCTGCTGAGATGACCGCACCAGGCCGCGTAGCCCGTCACTCGATCACCTCCGGCCCGTAGGCGCACTACCGCTTCGACGATGGTGCCACGTCCTTCATCGCATCGCCACGAGGTATCTCACCCGTGATATCTTGTATTTATCACAACTGGGATACAAAAGGAGGAGTCATGCTTCGCTGGGGAGTGCTGGTCACGGTCAGCGCGGTGGCGTTCGCGGTACCCGCGGTCGCCGCCACTACGGGACCGCGGCTGCGGGGCGGCGACGTCATGCTGGCCAACCTCGATGACGACGAGCACCGGTGCGTGGTCACCCCGGCCGACCTGGACGCCGTCGGGCTCGAAACCGATCGCAGGCTCGCCGCCTGCGGCGACGCGGCGGACGATCGGGTCAACGGACCCGCCGACGAACAGGACCTCACCCCGCTCGAAATCGCGCCGGAGCCGTGGCTCGGCGGCGGTGCCGTGGGACGGCTGACGATCGATCGCGGCGAACACGCCCGCGTCTTCGCCCGCCGCGGTGGTGGATTCGACTCGATCGCGCCCGGCGACGGCACGCTGTCCGCCGCCGAGCTGCGCCGCGGGGTCCGGCTCGCCGTGGAGGGGCGTGACATCGTGCGCGATCTGTCCACATGGGACGGTTCGGTCACCGTGACACTGACCGTGACCGATCGTGGCTCGCGTCGGTCGGCGAGTCACCGCCTGCGGACCGCGCCGCTGGTGCTGCAGAACGACCTGCAGCCCGCCACCACGGTGTTCGCCGGCGCTCCCGGCACCGGCCCCGGCGGTGTGCCGGGGCTGCCCGGCAGCCGGATCCCCGCCGGCTGGCCGGAGTTCAGCGCCTCGCTCGATCGCGCCGCGGGCCCGCGCGTCCGCTACCTCACCGGGGGCCCGGCATGGTGGGCGGACACCTGGACGCAGGACATCTTCGAACCCGCGACCGCGAGCATGCCGACCCCGCACGGTGTCCAGACCATGCGGGTGCTGCTCCGCTCGGCGAACCTGTGGCAGGTCGGGGAAACGGCGACGCTCCGCCCGGCCGGCAGGCTCGCCTTCCGCGATCTGCGCGGCCCCGGTGTCGCGGTGGTGCAGGCGTTCAGCGACGTACCCCGTATCGCCGGGATCGACCTGCTCAACGCCACCGGCAACTTCGAATCGCTCCCGCCGTACCCGGGATTCCCGCGCGGCAGGGTGCTGTACGGGTCCGGTCGCGACAACAAGCGGCGTCCCGATCCGGTCTTCGTGCGCATGCTCGAAAGCCAGCGGGTGCAGCCGCCGCTCGCGATCGACACCTCCTGGCTCGCGATCGGGCACGTCGACGAACTCGTGCACGTGGTACCCGCGCCGAACGCGCGGGGCTGGACGCTCATGGTCGCCGACCCGCGGCTGGCGAGCGGCATACTGGCCACGGCGAAGGCTCGCGGCGCTGGCTCGGCAGCTCTGTTCTCCGGCACGGCGGCGGCGGAGAAGCCGACCGTCGACGAACTGGTGAACGACCGGAAACTCAACGACGCCAACGAAAGAGCTGCCGCGCACATCGACCGCGAGGTTTCGGTACTGCTCGCCGAGACCGGGCTGCGCGCCGACGAGCTGGTACGGGCCCCGGTGCTCTTCCACGAACTCGATGGCACGCCGCTCCTCCTGGCGTTCACCCCGGACATTCCGAACGGGCTGTCGGTGACGGCGCACGAGTTCGCCGCACCGGACCCGCACGGCCCGGTCGTCGGAGGCCGTGACCTGTTCCGCGTGGTCACCGAACGCGCGCTGGCCAGGCACGGCGTCCGGGTGCGCTGGGTCGAGGACTTCTCCTGGGCGCACGAAGGCGGCGGGGAGGTGCACTGCACGACGAACGCCTTGCGCGACGTCAGCGTCCACTGAGGAAAGCGCCGAACCGGGACAGCCGTGGATCGCCTCACTCCCCCGCGGCAGCTAGTCTTGGCGCACTCGAAGGACATCTCAGCTTGGAGGCGATCGGTGGGCTACCGGGAACGACGGGTCGAGCTGATCGCCACCCGGGCAGCGCCGCACCTGGAGCCGGGCGAACAGATCCAGACGGGGTTCATCGCGCAGACCGGTTCGCTGATCTTCACGGCGCGCGTCTGGACGATCATCGTGACCGACCGCGCGATCCTGGTGGTACGCGGCGGGCGCGCTGAGCGCTTTCGCCGCGATGTCCTGCTCGGTGCGCCGACCGGCATGTACCACTCGATAGAGCTCGACCGCGCGTACCGGGTGCACAAGCAGTACTTCCAGGAGATCGCCGCCGCCGACGAAGCCCTCCGCGAGATGCGGTCCCGCGACGATTCGGCGCCCGGCGACTCCTAGCCCGTACTTCCGATTCGTCCAAGCCCGCCGACGGTGCTGGCTGCGATGCTGTGGTCATGATCAGCAGAATTCACCCTTACGCCGACGGAAACGATCTCCCCGCGTCCCGTGACTTCTACGTCGAGGTGTTCGGGCTCGAAGTCGCGATGGAGGATCCGGTCCTGTGCCTGCGGTCTCCGGACAACCCCACCGCGCAGGTCATCATCCCGCCGCGCGGGGCGGAGCATCCTCCGCCCCGCTTCGGCATCGACGTCGGCGAACCGGCGGCAGTCGACGCGGCGCACGCCGAGGCCGTGCGCCGCGGGCTGCGTGTCGTCTATCCCCTCACCGACGAACCATGGGGCGTGCGCCGCTTCTTCGTGGAGGATCCCGGCGGCACGGTCGTCAACGTGCTCGCCCACCTGCGCTGAACGGCGGCCTGCCGTTCACATGGCGAGCGACTTCGGCGATCCGGTAGCCACCGGGACGGTTCCGGCGCTCGGCCTGCTCGGTCTGAACTTCCTTCAACAGGCTCCGAAGCGGAACGGGCACGAACGCCGACGCTCCGGCACCGGTCATGACGGCTTCCCTGCCGCGGGCTTAACCGCACCATCCCCGTCGTAGTGCAGCGCGGCCAGCCCCCTACGGCGGTTCGGTGGATGTCGCGTAGGCACATTCGGAGCTAGCGTGACTGGTATGCCTGAAGCGAGCCAGTACGACGAGATCGGCGAACTCTACGAGCAGGTCAAGGACCTCCCGTTCGGGGTCTCGGAGTGGGCGACGGTGGTTTCCGCGTTGCCCGATCTGCGCGATCGCACGGTACTGGACGTCGGCTGCGGCACCGGCGCTTACACCAGGATGTTCCGGCGCGCCGGCGCACGGCAGGTGCTCGGCGTCGACCCGGCGCGGGAAATGCTCGCCGTCGCGCGCGCGGCCGAGGAGCGCGAACCGCTCGGTATTTCCTACGAACCGCACGACGGCATCACGATGCCGAAGCTCGGCGACTTCGACGTGGTCGCCGCGATCTGGCCGCTCAGCCACGTGGGAGACCGGAAGTCCTACGACCGGATGGTGGCGAACCTGGCCGAGAACCTGGCCCCCGGTGGGCGACTGCTCGTGGTGGTGCCGAATCCGGACGCGGACTCGGACCGGCTGGACGACTACCCCCGCTACGGGATGACCGTCACGCCTGGTGGGTACACCGGAGAATGCGTGGAAACCCTCGTGCGCGTCCACAGCGAGCCGCCCTTCGAATTCAGCGGGTTCGGCTGGCCGTCCGGTGTTTTCGAGGAATCGTGCGCGGCGGTCGGGCTCACGGAAGTACGCCGGTACCCGACAGTGGTCCCCGAAACGGACCTCGCCGAACGCGGCGCCGAGTTCTGGGCGGTGCTGCTGGAGAGCTCGATGTTCGCCGTGTTCACCGCGCAGCGTCCGTCACCCGGCGAGTAGGTGGCGGGCGCAAGGTTTCGCGTTGACCGTCTTGCTGGAAGCGTGATATCGCGGCGGTCAGCGCGCTGTACGCCCGTGCATATGCCCGCTTCCCGCTCCTCGTCACGCTGCCGAAAAATGGCGCTCGACCTGGGAAGGTGTGCACCCGGCAAGCCAGTACACGAAAGGCGACAGGGCATCCTTCATCCGCTGTCACAAACCTCCGCCTCCGTCGAATAGCGGACGAACCGCTCGCGTACCTGGCCCACAGATGCCAGGGCCGTTGCCGTCCCCTCAGCACGTCTGATGCACACGCGGCCCGGTCGTCAGGTCTGGGTGACGGCATGCTGGCCGGGTCTTGATCACTGGTGCGGTCTCGACGCGTGTGCTGGCGGGCGGCGCGGCCACCCTGGTGGTCAGGTAGCGGTACAGTTCCCGCTGGTTCGCGCACAGCACGCTCGCGCACAGGTTCGTCGGCCCGGTCGTGGCGGCGGCGAACGCGATCTCCGGGTGCCCGGCCAGTGCCGCGCCTGGCACCCGTTGGCGAGGGCCGGGTGTCGGCCGCCACACGGCACGGAGCTTATCCATACCGGTCAAAGGACAAAAGGATAACCTCCCGTCACAATCGGGCAGAGTGAATCAGGGAATGCGGGCGTCACTCATCGTCGTGCGAATATGGCCCCGTCGAGAGCTTCGAACTTGTGACCGTGCACACCCTTTTCCGGGTACCGGTACTGGCGAAGCGGTAAACCCTGTGACATGGAGGTTTGATGAAATCCTGACACTGCGAACACGCCAACGATGACGATCCCGACAGCGAGTTCGAGTGCCGGGCAAGGTCCGACCGAAATAGGCCAACTGTCCGTGTCGCCCGAATCAGCTACCAGATGTAACTGAGATCACCCCATTGGCAAGGAATGGATAGACACAAGGAGAGGGGAGCCATGTCGCCGCTAAGCCGTCCAAGCGTTGCCGTCGGCGAGTTCTCGGTCACCCACAGCGAACTGTGCGCGCATCTCGGTAACGTTTATGGCGAAACCGATGATATCGCACGGAAGATGAGCGCCGTCAAAAATTGCGGAGTCCTGACACATTACCTCTGCCGGCCGTTGGCTGAAGTCATTCCTGAGCAGCCCCAGAAGAACGGGCAATCTCTTCTGGACAAGGCTCGCGCCTATCAGGATGATGCGTATCGGCTTGCGGAACGCGCGGCTCGCGGCGCACTTGATTCCGCTGGCGTTGCACCAGCGCAGATAGGTGCTGTCATCACGTCGACGTCTGCTGTCTACAACACTCCAAGCATCGATATTGAACTTGTCGACCGCCTGGGCCTACCCGCAACGGCCGACCGGATCCCGTTGAGCAACCTCGGGTGTGTTGGAGCTCCGACTGGGCTGGCGCGTGCCGCTGACTTCCTTCGGAGTCACCCGACTGAGATCGCGCTGGTGGTCGTAGTCGACCTCCCCACCTATTTGATCAATCCCGCTGATACCGGTATCGACAGCATGATCCTCCGTGGATTGTCCAGCGATGGCGCCTCGGCGCTCGTAGTCTACGGGGAAGAGGCTATTCCGCACGGCGCTCCCGGTCCGCAGATCGTGGATACGTGGTCCGTCACCGATGCGAAGGCCAAATACCTGATCGGATGGTGGGCAGACGATACGGGCAACCACATGAAGAATTCGAAGGACGTCATGTCCGTCTTCGAAGAGCTTCTCGGTGATCTGCGAGACTGGCTCGGCGAACGGCCTGAATTCGTGATACCGCACCCCGGTTCCCTCAAGATAATCGATGTGATCTGCGATACTCTCGGCTGCGATCGACTTATGGGGTGGGCAGGACGTGACAGTCTCCGCCACACGGGGCACACAGTCGGATCTGCGGTACTGGATGTATTGAGGCGTACTTTCGACGATCCTCCCCGGCCTGAATCCTCGGGCGTTCTTCTCGCCATCGGCCCCGGGGTGACGCTTGGCGCTGCCAAGCTGGTGTGGCATTGAAGCAGTGCTTCATAGTGCAAACTCGGTTTGGTGACTCTGTTTCGGCGACCAGTCACAACCTTGTTCGGACCGCAGATCACATCGGCCCTATCGTAGCTGCCCCTGATACCGAAGACTACATGGGCTGCGGTCGGCCTGACTGTGGTCAATTTCATGGAAGTAAGGGTTTACTACTCACTATTTAAAGCGGAGTGCGACGTGAGTCTTGACATGGATCCCGGAAACGCGGTTGCGATCATTGGGATGAGTTGCAGGTTTGCGCCAGACCTCGACTCGCTGGACAGGTTCTGGTCGTTCCTGGTAAACGGTCGGTTTACCGTGCGCGACATGCCGAGCAAACGCTGGGATCCGTATGAATCGAGCAGTCCGCAGGCGACTGCGATCCTGCGGAGCACGGTGCGACGAGGCTCCTTCCTCGACGACATCGAGGGGTTTGATGCCGAGTTCTTTGGGATTTCACCCCGCGAGGCCGACTATCTGGACCCTCAGCAGCGGTTCATGCTCGAGCTGACCTGGGAAGCATTGGTGGATTCCGGCATCCAACCGCTCGCTTTGCGAAACACGGACACCGGTGTGTTTGTAGCCTCGAATTCGAACGACTACGGCCGACGGCTCCTCGAGGATATCCCCCGAACCGGGCCGTATGCGGTCAACGGCACCACTTTCTACGGAATCGCAAATCGAGTCTCCTATTTTCTGGACCTGCGTGGACCGAGTTTGGCTGTCGATACTGCGTGCGCCGGTTCCCTGACCGCCCTACACCTTGCGTGCCAGAGTCTTCATGCGAACGAAACGTCGCTGGCGATTGTCGGAGCGGCCAATATCATGTCTACGCCAGCTCTGAACGTCGCCCTCGACTCTGCTGGCGCGATGTCAGCGGACGGCCGGAGCAAGGCTTTCGACATGGCTGCCGACGGGTACGGTCGCGGCGAGGGTGCCGGAGTGCTGGTGCTGAAGCCCCTGGCGGACGCCCGCCGTGACTGCGATCCGGTACGTGCGGTGATCCGCGGCAGTGGTGTATTCCAGGACGGCCGTTCGGACGGCATGATGGCGCCGAGCAGCGTGGCTCAGGAACACATGTTGCGCGAGGTCTACGACCGGTCCGGGATCGCGCCGAGCACAGTGGACTACGTCGAGGCGCACGGAACCGGTACTCCTGCCGGTGATGGCGAAGAAGCGCGTGCCCTCGCGAAGGTGTTCGGCAACGAGGGCTCGGCCGGTGATCCACTCAGGTTCGGCTCGGTCAAGCCGAACATCGGTCACAACGAAGGCGCGGCGGGAATAGCCGGCGTCATCAAGACGGTGCTGGCGATGCGGCACGAAGAGATCCCGCCGAGTCTTCACACCGAAATTCACCCGGATCTGGCCCAGGCCGGGACAGGTCTTCAGCTCGTCAAGGAGCGTTCGCCATGGCTGAGGGGGCAACATCCGCGACGCGCTGGGGTTTCAAGCTATGGAGTCGGCGGAACCATCGCCCATCTGATCCTGGAGGAACCCGCGGCTGCACCGAATCCGCCCTCGGACACTCAGCCGGACGACGGACTCTCGGTGTTCCCGGTGTCTGCGATGTCCGAAGCAGGGCTACGTGCACTCGCCGGAAAGATGGCGGACTGGCTTGAGGAGAACCCCCGGCATTCCTTGGCGTCGGTCGGGTACACACTGTCCCGGCGCCGCTCACATCTGTCCCATCGGGGCGCTGTTGTGGCGCGGTCGGCGGCGGAGTTGACGAAACGGCTCCGAGCGCTGGCCGAAGGCGTTTCCGCGCCGGGCGTTGTGACGGGACGGACAGCGCCCGGCCAGGCCGACGGTGTCATTTGGGTCTTCTCAGGGCACGGTGCCCAATGGTCGGGCATGGGGCGCGACCTCCTGCGCGAGGAGCCGGCCTTCGCAGCAACCATGGACCTGCTGGAGGAAGTTTTCCGCGAGGAATTGGGGTGGACTCCCCGCGAGGCCATTGAAGGCGGAGGGCCTTGGACGACGTGCCAGATCCAGTCATTGACGTTCGCCGTGCAGCTGGGGCTGGCCGCGGTGTGGCGTCAATACGGCGCCCGTCCGGCTGCCGTCCTCGGACACTCGGTCGGTGAGATCGCCGCAGCGGTGGAAGCCGGGTGCCTCGATCCGCTGGAGGCCGCTCGGTTCGCGTGCCGGCGGGCGGCGGCTCTCCAGAGCGTGGCAGGCCGCGGCGCCATGGCTCTGGTGGGCTTGCCCATCCGGGAAATCCGGCACCGCCTCGCCGGGCTTACGGATGTCGAGGCCGCGATCTCGGCGAGTCCCTATTCCACCGTCATCTCCGGCACCCACGAGACGGTCACGAAGTTGTCTGCGCGGTGGCGAGCCGCAGGTGTCGACGTACGCGCCGTCGACACGGATGTCGCATTCCACAGTCATCACGTCGACGAAATCGTCGATGAGGTGGCCGCGGCAGCCAAGGAGCTCACCTACCGCCCTCCGGCGGTGTACCTCTACAACACCGCGCTGGCCGATCCGCGGGCTGCGGCGGTCCGGGACGCCGACTACTGGGTGGCCAACCTCCGCCAGCCGGTCCGGTTCGCGGAAGCGGTGGAAGCGGCCGTCGAGGACGGCCACAGGATGTTCCTTGAAGTGTCCTCCCATCCTGTGGTCACCCACTCGATCATCGAGACGTTCAACCAGGTCGGCGTCGAAGACGCGACAGCGCTCCCCACGCTGCGGCGCGACAGCGCGGAGGCGGAGGTTCTTCGCAACCGGCTCGCGGAGCTGCACTGCAAGGGTGCGCTGGTCGACTGGTCAGCCCAATACCCCGTTGCGGACCTGACGCCATTACCGGCGGTCGCGTGGCAGCATCAACCCTACTGGATCTTCCCCGAAGTCAACGAAGTCGGACCCGGCGGCGGACACGATCCCGACAAGCACACCCTCCTCGGTGGGCGGATGACCGTCAGCGGCCGGCCGGGCAAAGTGGTATGGCAGACGCATCTCGACCTGTCATGCCGCCCGTACCCGCAGGATCATCGCGTCGTCGGCGTGGAGATCACACCGGCCGCCTCGATCATCAACACCTTCGTAGCCGCTGCCACTCCGGATGGTCGTCCCACCGCGCTTACCGACCTTGTCCTCAGGACTCCGCTCGCGGTCACGCCGCCGCGCACAGTGCAGGTCGTTCGGAGTGGAAACACGGTGCAACTCGCCAGCCGGATTGCCGCAGCCGATTCCGGGGACCAGGAAAACGAGTGGCTCACCCACACCACTGCCATCATCGATCCAAGCCTGACGGTGCCGGACGATCGTGTCGACGATGCAACGATTCGGGCCCGCTGCTCCGAGGAGTGGGAATGGTCCAGGGTCGACGAGCTGTTCCGGACCAAAGGAGTCGAGGGTTACGCGTTCCCCTGGAATCTGGACGAACTGCGCCGCGACGACAACGAACAGCTGTCCGTGCTGACGCTCTTGCCCGCACCCGCGCGAGTGGCCGACAGTTGGGCGCACGTCATCGACGCGGCCTTGACCATCAGCGCTGTGCTCGTCACACCGGAAAACGCACGTCGACTGTGGATGTCGTGCGCGATCGGCTCGATCGTTTTCCACGGCGAGCCGCCAGCCCGAATCCTCGTGCACTCCCGGCGGTCGACCGAGTCTCCGCAGGACACGGTCGACGTCTCGGTCGCGGACGAGCACGGCCACGTGGTCTGCGAGGTAGGTGCTCTGCGATTCGCGGAGTTGCAGGACCGCGCGGGCGCCGCCACCAGGCCAGGAGAGCTGGTGCACGAGATCGTGTGGCGTCCGATGTCCCGCCCCGAGCAGAGCACGGTCCGCGGCCCGCTGGAACAGCTGACGCTGGTCGGTGACGGAGGTGTGGTCAAGGTGTTGGCCGAACTCGCCGAGAGGGCCGGTGTGCGTTGCGTACGCGTTCGCACCCCCGAGGATCTGAGCCCTGAACTGCGGTGCGCACCCGGTCCGGTCGTCGTCGCACCCGACACTGGGCGGATCGGCGAGTCCCCCGAGGAAGCGGTTGAACGCTGCACGTGGACGCTCGTCCGCACCGCCCAGCTCCTGGCCGGTGAGGCTGGCGTAACCGGCAATGCCGGTAAACCTCGGCTCTGGTGCGTCACCCTGGGCGTGCGGGACGCGGGAAGTGATTCAGCACTCGCACATGCCCCGTTGTGGGGAGCTGCACGGATACTCGCCGGCGAACACCCGGATCTGTATGGCGGCGTACTCGATCTCGCCGATCTGACCCCGAGCACCGTCGAGCGGGCGCTTTCTCTCCTCAACAGCGGCGCGACCGGAGAGGAAGACGTCATCTCGGTGACCGCCGAGGAGGAGGCAGTCGCGCGGCTGAGTCCCAGTCGCCGGACCTCGGACAGGACGACGTGGTCCGCAGAAGGCGGATTGGTGCGGTGCCGGCCAAACGGCACCTACTTCGTAACCGGCGGGTTGGGCGCCCTGGGACTCGAGGTCGCCCGCTTCCTGGTCGACCGGGGCGCCCGCCGATTGCTGCTGGCGGGGCGACGGGGCTTACCTCCTCGCACTGAGTGGCCGGAGGTCCGCGATGAGGCGACCCGGCGCCAGATCGAGGGCGTCCTGGCGTTGGAGGCGCAGGGCGTCACCGTCGTTGTGCTTGCCCTTGACGTCACCGACGCCGAGGCGGTCGAGCAGTCCCTCGACCCCGCGTCACATCGCCTCCCGCCGATTCGCGGCGTCGTCCACGCGGCCGGCGCGACCAGCGATGCCATAGTCGACAAGACCGATCGAGACGGATTGCGGCATGCTCTGCGGCCGAAAGTCAACGGCGCTCTGGTGCTGCACCGGCTCTTTCCGCCCGGGTCATTGGACTTCTTCGTGATGTTCTCGTCATGCGGGCAGTTCGCCCGGCTCACCGGGCAGACCAGTTATGCCGCGGCAAACTCGTTCCTCGACGCACTCGCCGCCCATCGCCACCACGGAGGTCACCGCGACACCATCAGTCTGGGCTGGACGTCGTGGCGAGGGCTCGGAATGTCCGCCGGGATCGGAAGCACCATGATCGAGGCCAACGCTCGTGGCCTCGAAGCCGTTACATCGGCCGAGGCCGTGAGCGCTTGGTCCTTCGCCGACCGTTTCCGCGTGCCATACCAGGCCATCGCAAAAATGCTGCCGGTACCGGCTACGACACCGCGGCCCCCGATGTTCAGGGATCTGGTCGTCGATGCCGATCCCGGTGCGGCCGAGGACCAGGACGCACGCCTGGACTGGGAGGGCCGCTCAGCGCAGGAACTACGTGACTTGGTGCTGGCCGACGTCCGTGAGCAGGTCGGCGCTGAACTCAACCTCCCCACCGACAAGGTCGAACCCCGCCGCCCCTTGGTCGAGCTCGGAGTCGACTCGGTCATGAGCGTCGCCATCCGGGTCCGGATGCAGCGCCGCTACGGCCTGGATCTCCCGCCGACCATCCTCTGGAACGCACCCACCGTGACCGCCCTCGCCACGCACGTTGTCGAGAGCCTGCAGGCACCGGCCACTGATGCCGGGGATGACTGCCGCGCGACGAACTGAATGTTCCTGCCACAGGACAACTGGAACAACGACGGAGAATTCCCCATATGTCTCGGATAGAAACGCAACATAGCCGCCTCGGCATGGTGCCCTGGCCCGACGAAGACGGCGCCCAGTACGTGGCTAAGGGTTACTGGGAAGGACGCGGACTGGCTGAATACCTCTACGACGAGAGCATCGCAGACGACGACGCAACTTGCCTGGTAGACGGGCAGATGCGAATGAGCTATCGGGACCTGCGGGCAAGAGTGGACGGTGCGGCTTGCCGTCTCCGCGGACTTGGTCTTCGCACCGACGATCGTGTCGTCGTGCAACTACCCAACTGCTGGGAGTTCGTCGTCCTGATGGCGGCTTGCTTCCGCCTTGGCGTGATCCCGGTGATGGCCCAACCTGCGCACCGCCACCTCGAGATTGCCAACATGGCTGATCTGACCGAGGCCAAGGCACTGGTCGTTCCCGACACGGTGAAAGACTTCGACCACCAGGCTATGGCCCGGAAGATTGCCGCCAGCACGCCGAGCGTGGACCATGTGGTGGTAGCCGGCGGTGACGTCTGGGCGGGCAATATCGATCTACGAGCGATTTGCGAGCCGATCAGCAACGCTGACGCGGTCGAGCTCGACAGGATAGCCCCGAATGCTGACGCGGCCGCATTGTTCCTACTCTCCGGCGGCACGACCGGGCGACCAAAGCTCATACCTCGAACCCACAACGACTACGCTTACATGATAAGGCGCGCCGCAGAAATTTGCCGGATCGGGCCGGACACGGTCTACCTCGCCGTGCATCCAGTCGCCCATGGATTCACCATGGCAGGTCCGGGCATACTGGGAACATTGATCTCCGGCGGCCGCGTCGTGATCGCCCGGTCCGCTGCGCCTGAAAGAGCATTCGCTGCGATCGAGGCCGAAAGAGTTACCATGACGACCTTGGTCCCAGCCTCGGTCCGGCGATGGCTCGAACACCGCGGGTCAGATCGGCGTCACGATCTTAGTTCCTTGCGGCTCGTCCAGGTCGGAGGCGCACGATTCTCGCCCGAAGTCGCGCGGAGGGTCCCCCCGGCCTTTGGTTGCACAGTGCAACAGGCATACGGGATGTCGGAGGGCCTATTCTGTCTCACTAGGCCCAGCGACAGCTCAGAAGTCGCTTACCACACGCAAGGGCGACCGATCTGCCCGGACGATGAACTCCTGGTTGTCGATGACCACGGGGAGCCAGTCGCTTCGGGCGAGCAGGGCATGCTCCTAACCCGAGGCCCCTACACGCCTCGCGGGTACTACCGAGCCGCAGAGTTGAACGCCGAAGCATTCGCTCCCGGAGGGTGGTATCGAACCGGTGATCTCGTACGGCTTCGACGGGATGGAAATCTCGTCGTCGAAGGTCGCACAAAGGATGTGATCAACCGAGGTGGCGAAAAGGTTTCTGCCGAAGAGCTCGAGGAAATAATTGAACAGCTCGACGGCGTCCGCATGGTCGCCGCCGTGGGAATACCAGACCCTTTACTTGGCGAGCGGGTCAGCATCTATGTTGTGCCCGTACCCGGCAAAGAGATCACCCTGGACGGGATCCGAACATCGCTGGAGCAGGTTGGACTGGCGCGGTACAAAATTCCTGAACAGCTTGTACTCGTCGACGAGTTGCCGACGACCGCCTTGGGGAAAACTGACAAGAAGGCCCTGCGAGCTGGCTTTGCCGTAGCACAGGATCATGCAAATCGATAAATGAGGTGATCTCACCGAGATCGGGCCAGCCAGGCGGGGTGGACCCGGATCCGTGTGGCAGCAAGGCGATCCGGTGCGAAGAGAGGCGTGGAGTCCCTGGTAGAAACTACTTGGTATCGAAGCCGTCGCCGAATTCCTCGGCTTCCCAGTGAACGCGCTCTACACCTGGAGCAAGACCGGCAAGGGCCCCGCCGGGTTCCGTGCCGGCAAGTACGTCCGTGTCGACGCCTGGATCACCGAACAGGCAGGCGCGTCACGGGCAGGCCACCACTGCCGCGCCACGACGCGCTCGACTGGGACCTGGTCGACATGTAAGACGTGTTCTCCGGACTCGGCTGCCGCGTCGGCGAACTGCTCGCCCTCGACTGGGAAACCTCGGTCGACTTCGACACCGGAACCATCTGCGGCTGGCTGGGTGATGGACATCCTCAAGCGACGCTTCGCCGAGTTGGCCTCGCCGTGGGTCTTCCCGTCCTTCAGAGGCACGTTGCGTGATCCCGACAACACCCGCGAGTACATACGCCGGGTTGCCGCCGGAACGCCCTACGAAGGACTCCACCCGCACGGCTGGCGCCACTACGTCGCCGACGCACTCGAGCGCCGGGCTGAGCGCTCGCGAGATCGCCGACTTCCTCGGCCACGAACGAGTGAGCACGACTCAAGACGTGTACTTCGATCGCGGTGTTGTCGGCGAGGCTGCTGGCCCCGCGATGGCCACCCGCCCCGTGATCGAGGCACCCGAAAAAGGAGGGTTTAAGGAGGGTGGATCTTGAACGAAACCCCTGATCACGGCTGTGACCAGG
The DNA here is from genome assembly GCF_039529815.1 of Amycolatopsis minnesotensis. NCBI lineage: Bacteria > Bacillati > Actinomycetota > Actinomycetes > Pseudonocardiales > Pseudonocardiaceae > Amycolatopsis > Amycolatopsis minnesotensis. The sequence continues at coordinate 241,106 of NZ_BAAANN010000012.1, forward strand.
GGTTTTGTGCACCCAACAAGCCAGTATACGAACCTAAACCTGCTGGTCAGCGGACTGCCGGTCGCGGTACAGGCCACTCATGCGAAGATCCGGCGTGACGGATATCGGCGAAATCGGTGAACCATAGCGGACTGTAGTGTCAGCGACGTACAGCCGCTTCATCCACGCACGTAACCTGTCAGCAGACACGGATCGTGCACAATCCGTGGTCCCACAGGGACGGCCACTCGCCTCGCGCTCTCGGCAGACCCAGACTCGTCAAAGACACTGAGAGTCAGTTCCGAAAGTCGCAGGGTGCGACTTTCGGAGCGTGACGGTCCGCGATGTCGTGCTATTTTCGGTTGCGCAGAGCCTTGAGCAGCTCATCGTGAGCAATGACGTCTTGTGTAACTTCAAGCGAAGAAACTAAGTCTAGGGAAACTTGCGCAGGAACATCTCCGAATAGGTCATGTTGACTCGCGCGCAGCGCCATTAATAACTCATTGTGCAGCTCCGGAAGCGCGACAAGTATCTTATAGACTGGATATTTAACTGACCATGACAGCGGTCCCGTTACCGGAAGTACCCGCCTAATGCGCCTGAGCAATGACTCTTCAGCGACGATCGCAGCTAGCTTTGATTGCCGATACAGCCTCGTCACCGTCATCGCGATAGTTTCACCGAAGGCCCGCCGCTCTGCAGCAGGCTCCTCAAACCAACCGATTAGAGAGTTGACTATTTCCGCTGCCGGTTCAGCGGATTCCAGTCGTCGCCTATATTCACTCCACAGCATTTCTTCCCATACAGGCTCATCCCCCGCTAGCAGAGCCCAGCGTAGCTCCGTCGCAACGGATGAGTCGCGAAGCAGACTAAGTAGTCCGAGGCAGAGTCGAAACCTGGCCACTTTATCCAAATCGGCGTCTTCCAGAATTTTACGCGTCCAGGAAAAGCCGACATCACTCGGGGTGAGAGACTCCGTATTGCCATCACCGAAGACATGGACCCAGCCTCCATGACCGTCCTCGAAGACGTCGCGTCGCTCTAGTGTCGCGCGTCGTTAATTGGTTTACGGCTGTGGGTTTGCGATGATGGGGCATGCCTTCGTCGGGTTTGATGGTCAGTGGTGAGGACCGGGCGATCTTGGAGTCGTGGACACGGTCACGGGCGATCCGGGCCAGTCATGTCGAGCGGGCTCG